>CAZDNQ010000129.1:0-10486 GCA_964506605.1 uncultured Victivallis sp.
GTCTGTGTCTGAGGCTGCGGCTGTGCGGTGGTGCCGGATGATTTGGATTCCTTCCACCTGCGGTATTCATCGGTCTTCACGAAGTCTGCAAATACAGGTTCCTTCTCCATGGTTTCATAGGAGAATTTCTTGCCGGTATTCTTTCCGAATGATTCGATCGTCGCAATCGCGTCCTTCCATTTCTTCGATGAGAACTGGACGGTCAGCAGGGAAAGGTATCCATCTTCCATCGACGGGTCGCGCTCGAGCGCCTTTTTGAGGCATGCCTCAGCCTCCTCCTTCCTGCCTTCGCCGCTCAGGATATTCCCTTTCAGCAGGTATAGATACGGGTCGGTGTCGCCTGTCATCCTGGTGAGGCCGTCAACACATTCCATCGCTTTCTTGAAATCCTTCTTGAGGAAATAGAAATCCAGGAGCATGAGATCCACGGAGCTGTCGCCCTGCTTCGTGCTATTCTTCAGGGCGGTGAGCGCATCCTGGTATTCCTTTGAATCGGGTCCTTTGATCATGCCGGCCTTGATCCTCATCATTAGGAAAGCCTTCTCGTTCTTCAGGCTGTCCGGAAGCCCGTTGTATATCTGGAGGAAGCTGTCCGGATCCCCCTGGTTGATGGCGTTGGTCATTTTCGCAAGTTCGTCGAGGTGTTTTGAGAACTCAGTCTCCTTCTGGAAGAGCTTGCTCATCAGCCCGCTGTCCTCGCGCGCCAGCAACGGAATGATATTGCGTCCTACGGTGGCGCTTATGTCCTCGCCTGAGGAGCAGGTGAAGCAGTCGGCGATGCAGGGCTTCCCGTTCTTTTCGACCAGCAGCAGCTTGATATAGATCAGCCCGGAAGCGGGGTCGATGGAACGGATGAGCGCCCTGGTCTCAGTACCGTCAAGCTCGACTCTGAGGAGCTTGAGATTGTTGGATTTCGAGATGGTCTGCCCGAGGTTGAAGGATTTCCTGAAACCGCCGAGGAATTCGTTCTTCAGCTTGTCCGACACCTTGCGTCCTGCCATCATCCTGTCGAAGAAGAGGTCGAAATCGAAGTTGCTGCTCATCGCCGTGGCATCATGGGCTGCGAGTGAGCTGGCGAGCTTCTTGGCGAAATCGACGTATTTCATGTCGACGCCCTTGTCGACAAGTGTGCTGGCTGTCGCCGTTTGCTGGGGCTGCTGTGGAACCTGTGCATGAAGCCCTGGCAAAATACAGGAAGCAAGTGCTATGGCGAATAATACCGCTGGCGTGGATCTCATATCAATTCCCCCGTTGAATATGGTTGTGTTGAAGGCTGGTTCCTGATATTTTTAGGAGCCTCTCTTGAAATTATATGCTGATTTTGGTATATTCCAGTTTCAAAACTATAAAAATGAAGGGAACTCATGAGCGCAGTCAAACATCTCAATTCCGATAATTTCGACGCTGAAACCGCCAAAGGGGTGGTATTGATAGACTTTTGGGCGGAATGGTGCGGGCCTTGCAGGATGCTGGGGCCGGTCCTCGACGAATTGGCGAAGGAGATAGGAGATGAAGCCGTAATAGCCAAGGTCAACGTCGACGAGGCGCAGGCTGTTGCCATGAAATTCGCCGTAAGGAACATACCTGCCATTTTCATCCTCAAGGACGGGCAGACCGTCCAGCAGTTCATAGGCATGCAGGGCAAGCAGGTGCTTGCCAACGCCTTAAGGGACGCCCTTAAATAACAATATGAAGCTTACTCATTATGGAATGCGCGAGTGGCTGGGCGGAGGGATCGTCACCCTTGTCCTTCTCGCCGGCTCCATCCTAATCGCCGTCTTTGCCGAACCCCACATAGGCATAACGCTTTCGGTCATACTGATCGTCGCCTGGTCCGGTCTGGCGGCGTTCTTCCGCGATCCGGCCAGGAAGATACCGGCATCTTCGAACCTGCTGCTTTCACCTGCCGACGGGCATGTGAGGGACATCGAGCTCATCACCAACAGCGAGGAGAACAAGTATTTCGACGGAAGGAACTGCATCCGCGTCGGAATCTTCCTCTCGGTCTTCGACGTCCATCTCAACAGGGCGCCGTGCGACATCAAGGTCAAGGAGAAGATCTACAGGCAGGGCAGGTACCATGACGCCAGGGATCCCCTTGCTTCATCAGAGAACGAGGCGATGGCGATCGTGTGCGACGCCGACGCCGGAGGCAGGAAGTTCACCCTGATCGTCCGGCAGATATCAGGCGCGATCGCGAAGAGGATTGTCTGTCCGGTTGAAATAGGGGACTCCATCGCCGGAGGCGGAAAATACGGGATGATCAAGTTCGGATCCAGGACGGAGCTCTTTTTTCCGGCAGGACCGGAGTTCGAGCTGAAGGTCAAGCTAGGAGACCGCGTCTATGCGGGAACTTCTATCATAACTGAAATCAAGGTTCCCTAAAGAAAGGGGAATGACGCGATGAGAAGGAATTTCAAGGATCTTATTGCGAACAACAGATGGCTGAAGATGGTGCCCACCAGTCTTACCATCTGCAATTCCCTCTGTGGTTTCGCGGCCATACTTTTCACGCTCCATGTCTACGAGGGGACCACCGTCCCGGAACACGAGCTGAGGCTCTGTGCGTACATAATCCTCGCGGCGATGGTGTTTGACGCCTTGGACGGTTTCGCCGCCAGGATATTCAATGCCGCAAGCATGCACGGCATGCAGATGGATTCGCTCGCGGACATGGTCACGTTCGGCGTTGCTCCGGCCGTCATTGTCGCCGTCATGGCGCATCATCTGAGGGAACAGCTGAAACCCATGGACTACTACATTGTCTGGGGGCTCTGCGCACTCTACCTCGGATGCGCCGCGCTCAGGCTCGCCACTTACAATGTCTACGCGATATATCCGGAGAAGAAGAAGCACAAGCATGACGGATTCAGCGGACTCCCTTCTCCCGGCGCCGCCGCCGGTGTCTGCAGCCTCGTGATCTACTACTGCATGAAGGCGGGCGAACTGAAGCAGATCCTTGTGATACTTCCCTTCTATGCCGGGTTCCTCGGACTCATGATGGTCAGCACCGTCCGCTATGCCCACATCGGCAAATGGATCCAGTCCGTCCGCAGGAACAGGTTGCGCCTTGTCATGCTGATAGCAATGGCGATATCTCTTATCATATGGAGGGAGCTTGCGGCCGTTGTCCTGATAAACCTCTACATCCTGTCCGGACCGATCGTCGAGATCTTCCTGCGGATCAAGGAGAAGAAGGAACGCGACGCCCTCATGAAGGCCGAGATCGGCGGGGCGTGACGCCCGGAACTGGGAGTCGAATATTGAATAATGAACGCCGAATTTCGAATAATGAAGTCAAGGCCGGTAATCAGTAACCAGTATCAAGTATCGAGTTTCAAGTGTCCAGTTTCGAGTTTCAAGTGTCCAGTTACAACACGGAGTTGCCTATGAAATACCTAGTCACCGGCGGTGCCGGATTCATCGGAAGCCATCTCACCGAGTCCCTTATCAAGGATGGACATTCTGTTACAGTGATCGATGACTTCTCCACCGGATCCCCGGAGAATCTGGCGACTGTCCGGAAAAACCCACGCCTCGACCTGGTCGAAGGCGACATATTGAATCTCCCGGAACTTGAATATCTAATTACAAAGTCCGACATGGTCATCCATCTCGCAGCAGCTGTCGGTGTCGAGCTTGTTGTCCACGATCCTGTCAGGACCATCGTCACCAACGTCCATGGTACAGAGCGAGTGCTCCGCGGCGCGGAGAGGAGCAAGACGAAGGTGCTCATCGCCTCGACAAGCGAAGTCTATGGCAAATCCGAGAAGGCGAAATTCAACGAGGACGACGACCTGCTCATTGGCCCTTCCACCAACTGCCGCTGGTCGTATGCGTGCAGCAAACTCCTCGACGAGTTCTTCGGGATGGCTTATTACAGGGCTGAGAAGATGCCGGTCGTTATCTTCAGGTTCTTTAATACCGTTGGTCCAAGGCAGACGGGCCGTTACGGGATGGTGCTTCCGCGCTTCGTCGGCAAGGCGCTCAAGAACGAGACGATCCAGGTGTACGGGGACGGCGAACAGTCAAGGTGCTTCTGCCATGTCTATGATGCGGTCAGGGCGGTGCGAGGTCTTGCGGCAAGTGAAAAGGCCGTAGGCAAGGTCTTCAATATCGGGAACACCGAGGAAGTTTCGATGAACGAGCTTGCCGCGCGGGTCGTCAAGCGTCTCAAGAGCAAGTCCAGGATCCAGCACATCCCGTATGAGAAGGCATATGAATCGGGATTCGAGGACATGCGCAGGAGGCTTCCGGACATATCGAAGATCAACAAGGCCATCGGCTGGAACCCCGAACACAACCTCGACCAGATCATCGACTCGGTAGCCGACTACTTCAGGAAGATGAAGTAGCACGGACATTCCTGTCCGTGGTTTTTCCTGGCTCTTAATTGCTTTGACTTCCATCTTTGATGAGAGAATCGAATCACATGGAGTGCGGCAGCGGAGATGCCGCCTTGTTCTACAGCATGCGGAAGCTTGATGGAACCATGTGCTGAAGGGTGACGGTATATCTTTCGCCTGAAGAAAAGCTGAATCTGCGTAAGACCTCCGCTTCAGCACTCCAAGGATTGCTCCGCAATCAAATATATGATCATTGTAAGCTATGAGGGGTTGGGATTAATGAAACAACGTTGCCCATGGTGCGGGAGTGAACCGATTTATGTCGCATACCACGACGAGGAGTGGGGTGTGCCGGTGCATGACGACCAGGCCCTTTTCGAGAAGCTAATCCTCGACGGCGCCCAGGCCGGACTCAGCTGGCTGACCATCCTCAAGAAGCGCGAAGGGTACAGGAAGGCCTTCGACGGATTCGACGCCGCGAAGATCGCAAAATACTCACAGCGTGACATCAACCGCCTGCTCGCGGATCCAGGCATCGTGCGTAACCGCCTGAAGATTGAAGCGGCGATCAAAAATGCCCGCGGATATCTAGACATCATGGAGGAGACGGGCTCCTTCGACAAGTTCCTGTGGAAATATGTCGATCATGAGACCATCGACAATTCCATAAGCTCTCTCACACAGATCCGGGCAACCAGCAGGGAGTCCGACCTAATGAGCAAGGACCTGAAGAAGCGCGGCTTCAACTTCGTCGGGTCCACGATCTGCTATGCGTTCATGCAGGCCGTCGGCATGGTCAACGACCATCTTGTCGACTGCTTCCGGTACCGTGAGATTGTGAAAATGTCAAACAAGAAGTAACTTTTTATTCTTCTTCTACGTATATAAGTCATATGAAATAGCTTTCAATCCTGAATATGTTTGTAGTTAAGCCCGTGAGGGCTGTTCTTTAATCCTGAGAAAAGTGCCTTGAAATGTCTCTTGAAATCAAAAATCAAAAGCCAAAAATCGAAAATGTGTTCACGCTGATCGAACTGCTGGAGGCCCGTTCGACAAGCTCAGGGCGACGAGCATCTTTTCATTTTTTTACTTTAATCGAACTGCTCGTCGTAATCGCGATCATCGCAATCCTCGCCGGGCTTCTCTTCCCCATGTTCGGCAAGGCCCGCGACAAGGCGAAGAAGACCTACTGCATCAACAACCTCCGCCAGCTGGGTGTCGCCGTCAACACCTATGCCGGCAACAACACCGAGATCCTGCCGATGGCGGTGCGCATCGGAGCCTCGATCGATGATCCGATGGCGATACACAATCTGCTCGAGGTCCAGACGAAGAAGCTGTTCGAGTGCCCGGGCGACATCGAAAAGAAATACGACGGCATGACCTTCTTTGAGAAATATGGCGACAGCTACGAATGGAACGCCTGGCTCAGCGGGCGCAAGATAGACAAGCCCGGAATCGGCGTCCAGGCTATCAAGATATTGACCCCGATGCTAGGTGATGCCAACGCCTACCATGCGAAGATGGTAAGGAACTACGTGTATTCCGACGGCAGCGTGACGGAATCGCTGGAGGTGCTCATTGAGTGAACTTGCGATAAAGGCGAGGGGGGTCCGGAAATCATACGGACGTTTCGTCGCATTGAAGGGCATCGACCTGGATGTCCAGTCCGGAGTCGTATACGGATTCCTGGGCCCGAACGGCGCTGGCAAGACCACATTCATCAAGATCCTCCTCGGACTCTCAATCCCTGACGACGGGGAAGTCGAGATATTCGGAAAGGACCTGTTCCTGGAGAGAAATGAAATCCTCAGGACCGTCGGCGCGGTCGTAGAGGCTCCCGCATTTTTCGAATATCTCAGCGCATATGAGAACCTCTACAATCTCAGCCGTCTCTCGGGCGTTATATCCAAGGAGAGGATCGAGGAGACGCTGAAGACGGTCGGCCTTGACGATGTCGCCGGAAAGAAGGTCGGAGCCTTCTCGTATGGAATGAAGCAGCGTCTTGGAATCGCGAACGCCCTGCTGCCCGACAACCGGCTCATATTCCTCGACGAACCCACAAACGGACTTGATCCGCACGGTATTGTCGGTGTCAGGGAACTGATAAAGAGATTGTGCAGGGACCGGGGCATAACCGTTTTCATATCCAGCCATCTCCTCTCCGAGGTCGAGCAGGTCTGCGACCATGTGACCATCATCGACAAGGGCGAGAAGGTCTGCGAGGCGAAGGTCTCGGAACTGGTGGACAGGCAGGCGCGGATCGAGATCAGGTCCCGCGACGTGGAGAAGCTCCGCCAGTTCCTGAAGGACAACGGCATCGAGGTCATCAAGGAACATCTGCACGGACATGTCGCATCATTCATGTTCAGGGGGCACGAGGACGAGATCCCGGAGCTCAACAGGAAGCTGGTGGCGGCCGGAATTGGAATCATGAGGATCGGAAAGCACAAGGACACATTGGAGGAAGTATTTGTCGAAATTACTGGAAAAAACAAGACAGATTCTGTTTCTGACAGATTTTGAGCTGAAGAAGCTTTTCAGGCAGAAGCAGGGGTACGCCGGATTGGCGGTGATCATTTTCCTGGTCGCGCTCTGCGCGGTCGGCGTCTATCTGCGGATATACCATCCGCCCAAGCATGCCCATGTGCCGAACGAGTTCTTCGGACGGATGCTGAAGGATCTGGTGAACGGAGTATCGTTCTCACTGACCGTGCTCCTGCCTGGAATCTATATACTCCTGCCGATGGTTGTGGGAATCTTCGCGGCCGGATCATTCGCAGCAGAGTTCCAGAACGGACAGGTGCGTACGGTCTCGCTCCGCTCGGTCCCCAGGCTGAGCATTGTGTTGGCGAAGTTCATCTCGCTGTCCTTCTATTCCTACGTGCTGATCTTCGCCATGATGGCGGTCAGTTTCGCATGTGGTGCATTCATGTTCGGCACGAGCGGTGACATCCTGCTCTTCGGGCCGGCCTTCCTGGGCAAGGATGCCGGCATATACATAATGGACGGGACCATCGCGTACCAGAGGCTTTTCCTTGCGCACTTCTTTGCTGGATATGCGCTGATATCCGTGGTCGCGATGTTCATCATGTTCTCGGCAATATTCAAGAAGATGACGATGGCGGTAGTCATCCCGCTCGGAATATATTTCACAAGCTACATCCTCGGCGCGCTGCCGTTCATGGAGAACCTCCAGCGCTTCCTGCCGACACGCTACATCATGGTCTGGAAATACACGATGGCCCAGGACATCATGTGGGACGCTATGCTCTACGACGGTCTTTTCCTGGCCGCATATACTGTCAGCTATCTGATCATCGCCGCACTGGTGATGAACAGTTCCGACCTCTGAGCAAAGAAAGAATATTAACACAAAGGCGCAGAGCCGCAAAGGAATGTCTGCAATTGGGAGTTCCCTCTGCAAATCTTTGCTTGGTGAGCTCGGTGCCTTCGTGAGAGAAGATATTCATGTATCCCTGATCTTATAACTATGCGTCCCTGCGCCTTTGCGTTGAGAACATTCCCTCCCCAGAATTGAGTGAATTATTTCTTGCCAAGACCATAACTTTATGATATAATGCGCCTTATAATAAATTTGCTTGGCGCAATACAGTAAAATAATCAAAATAAACGGGGGTCTTCAACCATGAAAAAGATTTTCACCTCGCTCCTTCTTGCCTTTTTCGCATTCGCCGTATCCGCCGAAGAACAGACGCTTTCCCAGCGCGCCAACCAAGCGATGGATCCTGCTCAGAACACCCCGAAGATTCTTGATGGCAGGGCGGTCTTCAATTGTTCCCTGCAGGCTGTCAGCGCCTCCGTCGACGCCGACGGACTTAAGATCAGCTCCACTTCCGTCTCCGAGGGGGTAGGGGAATTCTACATCGGTGTATCCGCAGTAGGCCGCGAGAAAGGCATGCAGGACACCCGCGCCGAGAAGGGAAAGCTGGAAACCGACGGGAAACTCGTCCGCCTCTCCAGATCCCTGATCACCGAGGAGTTCTCGGTATCAGCCGACGGCGTCCGCCAGGACTTCATCGTCACATCGCGTCCTGAAGGCGACGGACCGCTTCTTCTCAATCTTGAAGTTTCCGGCGCAAAAGTTTCCACATCAGGAGGCAGGCTCCTCATCACCCTTCCATCCGGAAGACAGCTCGCATATTCCAGATTGAATGTGACAGACGCCTCGGGGAGGAAACTCAACGCGTCCATGGCTCCGCTTTCCCAAGGCTCAATAGGAATCAGTGTATACGATGGCGACGCAAAGTATCCCATCCGCATAGATCCGACGATATCCGACGCCGACTGGGAGATCATGAATTCCGAAATTTCCGGAGCCAATGACGTTGTAAAGGCGATTGCATGCAAATCCGGAAATCTCTATATAGGCGGTGAGTTCGAAGCCGTGAAGAATGTTGCTGCCAACGGCATTGCGAAATGGGATGGTTCGAACTGGAGCGCCCTTGGTACTGGAATAAACAGCACCGTAAATGCAATTGCCATTGACTCCTCCGGTAATGTTTATGCCGGTGGAACTTTTACGTCTGCAGGAGGAGTCCAGGCCATACACATTGCAAAATGGAATGGTGCCGAGTGGAGTGCCCTGGGATCAGGAATGAGAAATGATAATATGATCGCCGGCGGCAATGTCTACGCCCTTGCCTGTGATTCCTCCGGCAACGTGTACGCCGGTGGAAATTTCATAACGGCAGGCGGTGTTTCAGCGAAATATGTCGCCAGATGGGATGGTTCCGTATGGAATGCCATGGGATCGGGAATGGACGATGGCGTAATGGCTCTGAAATTTGATGACTCTGGAAATCTATATGCCGGCGGATATTTCAACAACGCCGGTGGAGTGGTGGTCAACCATGTGGCAAAATGGAATGGCGGTTCCTGGAGCGCCCTCGGGACGGGAATGAAAGGCACATGGACGGGCGAGGGTGTCTTTGCACTGGCTTGCGACGGTGCGAACGTCTATGCGGGAGGCGACTTCAACAGCGCAGGCGGAGTTTCTGCGAACAAGATTGCAAAATGGAATGGCAGTTCCTGGAGTGCTCTCGGATCTGGAACGGCGGGCAATGTCTACTCCCTGGCCATGGGATCCTCCGGGAACCTTTATGTCGGCGGCTGGTTTTCCAGTGCCGGAGGCGTGGCGAACACCAAGGGTATTGCAAAATGGGACGGAGCCGCCTGGAGCGCAGTTGGAACTGGGACAAGCGGCGCATGGGATATTGTCCTTGCCCTGGGATACGAGTCGGCAGGCGGCGACATATTTGCAGGTGGAGATTTTCCGGGGATTGGCGGTGTGACCTCCGACAATATCATCCGGTGGGATGGTGCCGCCTGGAACCCGATTGGAACAGGAGTCGGATTGAACAATACATATTCATTTGCCTACAACTCCTCCGGGAACAAGCTCTACGCTGGAGGCTGGTACGATACGAACGGGGGAGGGCGCTCCTTCTTCGTGAATGAGTGGGATGGTGCCGCCTGGACTGTCATTGGAACGGGATATGGAGAAGTCAGCGCCCTGGCATATGACTCTTCAGGATCAAAACTATATGCAGGCGGAAGCTTTTCATCTGTCGGAGCAGTTTCAGCAAACAACATCGCAATGTGGGATGGCTCATGGCACAAGCTTGCAACGGAAGTGGGCGGTTCTGTAAATGCCCTCCTCTGTGACGCCTCAGGAAATCTATATGCCGGCGGATATTTCTACACAGGCGGAGGTGGCCAGGCAAACTATATCGCAAAATGGAACGGTTCGTCGTGGAGCGCCCTTGGAACTGGTATGAATAACTCTGTCAACTCGCTTGCATTAGATCTCTCAGGCAATCTTTATGCAGGTGGCAACTTCACCACGGCCGGAGGCGTTGCCGCAAACTATATCGCGAAATGGAACAGCTCGTCCTGGAGTGCGCTGGGAACAGGAATGAATTATACAGTGTATTCATTGGTCTGCGACTCTTCCGGAAATCTCTATGCTGGCGGCAGCTTCTGGAGTGCAGGAGCTGTGCCAGGCACAAGCTACATAGCTAAATGGACTCCGTCGACTTCCAAATGGAGTGCACTCGGAGCAGGATTGGACGGTGCGGTTTTTGCCATCACGCTTGACTCGCTGGGAAATCTTTATG
>CAZDNQ010000130.1:0-10404 GCA_964506605.1 uncultured Victivallis sp.
GCGACAAACACATCATACTTAGCGCCATACGCAGGACTTACGGCTGTTGTCGGGAAATCAGAACTCTTTGTATCCCCTCCGATATACACGTGGCCGGAATGGATCACGATCTTGTTGATATAGTCATACGATGAACCACCAAGATATGTTGACAGGAGGATGCCTGTGCCGTCAGGTTTTAACTTTGAGAGAAAAGCATCTCCAGCGCCGTTAAGCGTTCCGCCGACAACACCTGCTGTCACAGGAAAATCTGTACTGCAAGCCTGCCCTGCGACATATACGTTGTTTGAGCCATCCAATGCAATGGAGTATGGGTAGTCGGCACTGCTGCCGCCAAGATAGGTGGAAAAGAGGAGAGATGAACCTGTTGAATTAAGTTTGAAGATCGCGGTTGTGTATTCTGTTCCTGCATAAGTAGTCTTATACGCCCCTGAAGTTGTTGGAAAATCAGTGCTTTTTGTCTGAATTGCAACATAAGCATTGCCATCGGAATCAAGAGCAATTTTAGGATTAGAATCATTCTTAGTTCCTCCTATGAATGTCGAATAAACGAGTGCAGTTCCAGCAGGATTCATCTTAAATACGAATATGTCCGTTGTCAGAGGATCGGTGGTAGTAAAGGTCTTGTCATAAGCCGAAGTCGTCACAGGAAAATTGGCGCTTGTGGTATTTCCGCATATGTAAGTATTGCCAGCGGTGTCACGGGCAATCCCATATGCAACATCTCCACCTGAACCGCCGATGAAGCTCGAATATTTCAGGAATGGATCTATCACGAGCGTCCTCGACTTGTCATAGTCGCCGACCTTGAATGAGATCTGGCTGTCGGCAACTACGAATTCGCTTTTGACTTCAGTACGGTTGCCGTCAGTGTCCAGCTGGTATGAAACCGGTGCGTGGAAACAGATTTCGCCGTTCGCATCCCCGATTGCCAGATCGCCTTTTTCAGATACTGAGATCTTGCCGCCAAAATCCTTCAGGTCGAATCCTATCTTAGTAACATCCGCCCCGGGAGCAAGTACGAAATCATATTCGAGCTTCCCTTCCTGCGTGCCGTAGAACACAAGATCAGTCTTCGGATAGATGTTCTTATATTGGATCTTACCAAAGGTTCCGACGTTGGTGCGCCATTTGGAGGAATCGGAACCCATGAAATAATTGGATTTGGCCTGAGTGGGATCAAGTCCTGAAACTTCCGGAGAATTGCAACCGGCAATTTTCATCTTCAGGTTTAAAGATGATTTTTCAGAATTGAGGGAGATCAGCGCGCTGTCCTGCGTCAGGAATACCTGGTAGCCCTTGCCACGTGAGAGATATTTTATTGAGGAATCGGCCTGGCCGTTGTTCTGTTCGAAGAGGAGTGGTAGTTTACCGAACTGGTCTAGAATCTTGGAGGATTCAGGTTTGCTGTCAGGGCTCAGGGCTTTTGCCTGGTACGCTGCGAACAGCGTAACTGCGGCCATCAGGATAATTGTCTTGGAAACCGACAGGAAAGAAAAGCCCCTTCTTGAAAACATTGAGCCCCCACTTGTTATGGTATCTTAGGAATGAATGTAAGACCCTCATGTATTATATATAAATTGTAGGCGGTTGTCAAGGAATGGACGTTTTTATTTGGAAGACATATGAAAATGAATTCAAAATCCTGTCAGTTGCCTGCAGTTGCTTGATTCCTGTGTTTTATGTTTTAGGTTAAAAAGGAACCTTGTCATAAGGGAATCGAAAAAACGAGTAAAAACATGTCGGACAACACGCCGGGACGGGAAGAGAGGAAATTCCCCTGGGAAATAATCCTCATGCCTGCATTCATCATCTGCGTGTATGCCGTCATTGAAGCGCATTTCCTTCTTGTCTCCAGGATTGCGCATTCCATGTGGGATCCGACACAGTTTCCAGAATGGCTCAAGGCCATTGACACATTTTTTGTCTATCACATCCATGCGTTCGTAGAATTTATTCAGATTGTGCTCTGGCTTCTTGTCATATCCAGCACCGGTTTTCTTGCTTTCAGCGCAGTCTATTTTCCATCAAGCCTGCTTGGGAAAGCGCTTGGCGGTGATGAAGCCGCTGGAAAAGCACGGAAATCCTTCAAGGAAGCTGCAAGGTTCATGTTCCTGCCGATCGCGATATCCCTGATCACGCTGGCGATCATTCCTGCAGAGGCGATTAGAAAGCCGGACGGTACCATCCTGGAGGAAGGACAGGCAATGCAGTTTGTGGAGTTCATAGACTCGTTGTCAAAAGTTTCGTATACCATATTCATCGCCATACTGTTTCTTGTCTTTCTTTTCGGGGTGGTCGGCCTGATGATTAAATTACTGCCGGACAGCAAGGGTTTCTGGCAGCTGCCAGTAGCCATAGTGATCTCCATTGCGGCTTCCATAGGCGCCGCAGTCGGTCTGTTCGCATTGATGGAGCCTCTTCAGAGCCGTACGTCAGGCTATTCGTCCGTTCTGTTCATGTTTGGTTTCTACTCTCTGATTTCAGTGCTGACGGTGTCAATCTCGAGATTGTTCAAGTGGATTGCCGCCTGGAGAAAAATGGAAAGCGGCAAGACCAATAGTTGCGATGCCGGTGAATACAGAAAATAAGGATTTGCCAATGACAGAGAATTCAAGCATGCGGCTCACGGATCGGCAGGCGGGAACCCTGCGGTGGCAGGCGAAGGTGCAGTTTGTCATATTCGGATTTCTCGCTGTGACGTTCGGCGGAATAGGCATTGCAGGCATCGCGTCATTCTGCATCGGCGCATTCAAGCACGCTGGGATGCCTGTCCCCATGATTGCCTTCATGTTGGCAGTGCTTGTACTTTGCCTTGCCGCAGGGCTGGTTTTCGCCTGGCTCTCCGTAGCCGCGCTGCTGTTTGCAATACGCATGCCTGATATCGCCGTCCACTGCTATGAGGGAATCCCGGACAAGGTGACATTCATTTACCGCCAGTCGGCAAACATCGGCGGCGGGGGTTCGATGTTGACGAGTCCGCAGGTCACAGGCGGCTGGCTGCGGCATGATGGAAGGAAGTATGCCGTGGATCTTGATCTGTTCCGCAAGATACCAGATCAGGGCACGTGCCGGTTCCATTACATCCGACGTCCCGGATTCCCCGGCGTGTTAAGTCCGTATCTGATCGTTGACTTTGAGCCGGTCGTGCCGCCCGTTGAGTCCGGCAGTTTTTCACCTTCAGGTGTTTCTCCGGAAGCGGCCGAGAGGAAAGCCTGCGTCGCCCAATGCAAGTGCATGGAGCCGTTGTTTCGCGCGGCAGACTACAGCATGGTGCGTGTCGGCACCGACGAGACCAATGGCAGGTTCGGAGACGTGTCCATCGCCACCTGCAACCTCTGCGGGAGGCAATGGTTGCACTATCATGTGGAATATGAGGAGATAGAGAAATCAGGCAGATGGTTCCGTGGACCGTTATCGCCGGAGACGGCGCAGGCGCTCAGACCTGAAACAGCAGTGGAGCTTCTCGGGAAGATGGAATGGTATTTCGCAGGCGGCAGTTATTTTGAATCGACCGGTATTAAAAGATCTGGTGCGCCTGCCGTAGGCCCATAAAGAAAGGTACAATGAGAAAATCACGTGTCATCAACGCCATTTTGACCATACTGCTTGCACTCATCCTGCAGTCGTGTGACGACGATCAGGGCCCGGTCAAACTGCCGCAACCCACTGATTGCATCATGACCCTGCACGTTTCCCGCGGGGATTGCCCGTGGCTCGACATGACCGACGGCTACGAGCAGGAACAGGCAAACAAGCACGTGAAAGCCGTCGCTTTTGACGGGGTTGCAAGCGGGGGGCTTCCTTCCCTTGCGGAATTCGACAAACCCGATCTCCTGATGATCAGGGATGCCGCCAAGAAAAAAGTTTCAGTCAACAGCCGGTATTTCAGCGATCTAGAGCGTGGAGACGCGACGCGGCTGGGGATGGGGCAGGTCCACATCTTGGGAAAGTTCCTCGATCTCACCTTTACCCGCCTGAAACCGCGCGATCTGGTCATGTTCCTGATAAAATCCCAAGTCATCGAGACCTACTGGCATCTGGAGGTGGAGCTGAAGTTCATCCGTGAAGAGGATCGTCCCGAAGCATACCAGGCTTGGTTCTACGGCGTGCACACATACTATACGAATGAACGGCATGACAAGCAGTTTGCGTTTGTCGTGAGCATTGACAAGAAGACAGGTGAAATGACTTTAACAGGAGGAGACATCCTTGATGTTAGCGGACCTAAGGACAGGTGAACGTGTCTGGATAGTCATCGTGGGTTCGGCAGTCGCCGTTACCAGCGGGCTGTTCGGCGGCATATGTGGTGCGCTTGCCCATGCCGTATCCCTGGTGATGTACATGTTCGTCGAGCCGCAGAAGATATTCGAGTGCCTGGGAGATCTGGAACCCGCATATTTTGTCGGAGCTTTTGCCGGCGTTGCGGCCGGCATCGTGTGGACATGCCTTTTCACAGGCGCGCTTCTTCGTTCGCGTCGTCGTACTGGCAAGCTTCCGTCTGTGCTGGTGTCTTTCGGGAATGCCATAGTTCACAGCATGATGGCGGGTATGCTCTTCATCCTTGTCTTTCTCGCATGGAGCTTGCAGAGGGGGACCTCGTTCGGTTTTCTCACGATATTGGTGCTGATATTTGCCCTGGCAATCAAATGGCTTATGATCGGGCTCATCGGTGGCGCAGTCCTGAGGTTCACCTTGAGAAATCCGGCATCTGCCGCACGAGAAAACATGGAGAAGTCTGATTCAGGTAAAAACTAAACGGGTCATAGCTTGCCAAATGCAACATGCTTCATGGTCCAGCCGCATTTCTTGACGGTGTTTTCTATCGGGGTCTTGATCTCTCCAGTATTGAACTTGAATTCATATATCGGCTTTGGAGCTGTCCGCTTGCCGCCCAGCAGGCCGAGCAGGGATTTAATGATGTCTTCGGCCCTGTATGCCTTCTGGTATTCATTCTTATGCTCCTGCCCGAGGAACAGATCGGCGCTTGCTGAAGCACGCATCTCCTTCCCGGCCTTCAGCACAGGCATGCCGGCGTCCCAGGTCAGATTGTATTCCTGGTCAAGTGACCGCACTTCACGGGCGGAGTGATCAAGCTTGAGGAATATCTTGAACACCTTCTTGACGCCTGCGGCCATGAGCAGGTCGCGCCACTTGGCATCCACCAGGTTCCATTCTGCAATCAAGTCCGCTTCTTTCCCATCTCCCAGGACTATATGGAACGGGACATCCGTATTGTTGAGGGCGAAGAGCGCCTTGCCGACATCGCCCATGGCGTTGACACTTTCCGGAACAGGTGCTTGAGCCGGATCGGGGATCGGCGCCCGAGGTGATGCAGATGGTGACGAGGATGGCGCAGGTGACACATGTGATGCAGGCAGCGGTTCGTCCTGCTTCCTGCGCTTGAAACACCACCAGGTAAATAGAATCAGCATGAAGGACACGAATAAGCCTAAGGCGAAGACTATCAGAAAAGACCAGTCCTTGTCCTTCTCCACGATGAGCCACGACAATGACAGCAGCAGGGTTCCGAACAAGAGCACCGCACTGGCAAGACCTGCGCAGATTCCGGCGAGAATTCGTATTGTTTTCATGTTCACCCCAATCCTGATTCCCATTCGAAGACACAAATTTCAAACTCCCCGAATTCTGCGGAGCGGGGACCCAGCACCGCGTCCAGTTCGGCGAGCATGGGCCGGATGGTCTTCTGCCACGCCTCAAGCTCGAACACCCCGATGCGGGCTTCCGGCCTGTACCGTTCGTGGAGCGCCTGTGCTTCCGCCAGAGACAACGTCGCCCGGTAGTCAAGATAGCCGTCTGTAACGGATTTCTTCATGCGAGGATCGTCCTTCAGCGTTTTCGCAGGCCACCAGGGCGGTTCTGTCTGGAATAACTGTTTCCCTGTGTTCTTAGCTAATCCGGTAAGCCGTACGGAAAAAGCCATGAACTTATCCTTTCAGAATGACGATAAATGCAAATAAAGATATCGGCAAGGAGGCAGAAATTCAAATTGCTTTAAAAGATTTGAAATCAAACATGATATTCCCGGGATAATCACTCCTTTCCAGGATATTCGTTGAAACCTGGAACTGCTTCCTTGCGGACCTCGACAGGCGTATCTGTTGTCACTCGGCTGATTTTATGCTAGATTAACCTTAATTTTAGATTAGATGGGCGGGTTTATGCTTAAAAAGCTTTTTATTATTCTTGTCATTGGCGGAATCATCGGCGTTTCCACTATTCCCATGTGGACGGCGAAGATGGCGGATGACGCCTTCGCGAATCCCGAATTCGCCAATTCACCGGAAAAGATAAAGACGGCGTTGAAGGTCAGGATGTATATCTACATGTATCCCGACGCCAGGCAGATCGCGGAGAAGGCGATACTTTATTTCCCGGAGTCGAAGGAGTTCCCTTATTTCATCTATACTGCCGCGCTCAGCTCTGAGAAATCCAGCAATCCGTCAGCTGCCATCCACTGGTATGGATATTTCCTGGAACTGTATCCGAAGCACGAATGGTCGGCGCAGGCTCAGAACAATCTTGCCAAGCTCAAGGCGATGAACAGCACTAACTGAACGGAACGTTTTCCATGTCTCATCTGAACGCATCATTCCAGAAGTTACTAAAGAACGAGCCTGTCAGCTTCCAGGAGGCCAGGCTCAGCATGCAGGAGATAATGACTGGACAGGTCTCCTCGATAAGGCTTGCCGCATGGCTGACCGCGCTCAGGATGAAGGGCGAGACCTCGAACGAGGTCGGAGGATGCGCCGCAGCGATGAACGACAACGGCATCAAGATCCATTGCCTGGACGAGAACGTTATCGACACCTGCGGTACGGGCGGTGATGGCGCCGGCACCTTCAATATCTCCACCGCCGCCGCATTTGTCGCGGCAGGTGCGGGGGTGACCGTCGCGAAGCACGGGAACAGGGCCGTTTCAAGCAAGTCCGGCAGCGCAGACATCCTGTCCTCCCTTGGAATGAACATCAACATGTCCCCCGAGGACATGGAATACTGCCTGAACAAGATCGGAATAGCCTTTCTTTTCGCGCCCAATCTCCATCCTGCCATGAAGCATGCGATGCCAGTCAGGATCGATCTTGGAATAAGGACCGTCTTCAATATCATGGGTCCCCTCTGCAATCCCGCCAACGCCAGACGTGCGGTCATCGGCGTCTACGACAGGAAGCTGTGCAGTGTCATGGCCGGAGCCGCGAAGGCCCTTGGCAAGGAGCATGTGATGGTTGTACATGGCAATGACGGCCTTGACGAGGTCACCACCACGGCCACCACCCACATCTGCGAACTCCGCAACGGCGAGATACGCGAATATGAGTTTGATCCTTTCAAGACCCTGAAGATGCCGAAGGCGAAGCCAGCCGAACTTGTCGGAAAGGATCCAATTGCGAACGCCAGGACCTTCCAGGAGCTTCTGTCCGGCGAGGTTACCGGCCCTCTGCGGGATGTCATCCTACTCAATTCCGCGGCCGCGATAATGGTTTCCGGGAAGGCGCTTGCGTGGGAAGACGGTTTCGAGATGGCGGAGGATTCCCTTTCAAGCGGGAAAGCCCAGGCCAGGCTGAAGGCGCTCATGGAGTTCTGCAGGAAAAAGTAGCTGGCGGATCCGAACCTACTTCCTCTTTCCGTAGAGATAGCACATCGATTCGGCATATCTCTTTCCAAGCTCGATCATGGAGTCGTTGTCGAAGATGGTGCTGGAACCTTTGACCTTCAGGCCCTTGGTCTCGACAAGCCCGTGCCTGTCGATGTCAAGATATGTCTTTTCCAGGTTCTCGTTGAATTCCCTGTAGACATCGGTGTCCTTGTCGAAAGGATAGGAGTAGAGTTTTCCGCCTACAAAAGGAAGCGGGAATACTTTCATTTCCGGGGCGAGATCGTTCCTGAGGTCGTTGATCAGCCTTATGGTCGCTTCGCCGTATGCCTTGAGATCCGTGCTCTTCGCGTCGGCCTCCCCCTGGTGCCAGACTATCCCCTTCAGGACTCCTGACTTCTGTGCGAGCTTCGTCCTTTCGACCGCCTTTTCATATAGGGGCGATCCCTTGGACCAGGATTTGATGTCGGAATCGGCGGACGCGCAGTTTATGATACCAATATAGACGTCGTTCCTCAAGTTCTGGAGCATTCCTTTCCCGAAGGCTATTCCCATACCTATGTCTGCAATATCCTCCGACTTGTCCTGGGATTTGAAGATGGTTTCGGCGGAGTTCCATTCATTTTTTGCATCAAGGACGAAGATCTTCGACTCAGTCTTCTTGTCGGCTTTTGCAAAAGTCACCTTGCCGGTCATGTTCGAGCCGCCAATAAGCAGATAGATATGGAAATCGCCCTTTTCCCTGGCTGCTTCAGGTGTCTTGACGGCCTGCGCGGCGTCCTGGGCCCAAAGAGAGGACAAGGCAAGCATGAATATGGCTAGCGACGCAATACTCAGGAAGGAGGTCTTTTTCATGGTTTTGTCCGGATTTTTAGTTTTGTGGGGGTTATTATAAATTGGCAATCGGAAATTGGCAATTGAAAATGCGTCATTTCCCTGTATAATTTTAGAGCATATCCTTATTAGTAGTTCCCATAATCTGGAGACAATAGATGAAGAGGAAGAAATCTGAAGACCAGCTTATTCTCGACTTTGGCGGAGCTGAACCTGCGCCTGCGGTGGAGTCGGCGCGCATATCCAGGCCAAAGGCTGCCGCCAAGGCCGCCAGGACCTCTGCCAGGGCCGCGCCTAAATCTGCTCCCGAAACCTCAGCTGGACCAGTGCCCGGGCCCGCTCCTGAGTCCGAGCCCAGCCCTGCATCCGGGAAAAAGGCCTTCCAGCCGCTCGATCTCAAAAGGGCGGCGATAGGATGGCTTACCACGCAGAAACCGGACGCCATAGGCCATCTTGTCCCCACAAGAATATCCAAATACTGCGCCGACATCGCGGCGTTCTGGTCTTCCGGCAGGAGGAGGCTCCTCCCGAAGAAGACGCTGGTAATCGAGACGAGGAACAACAGGGACGACTGCTGGCCGGACTGCTCTGGTCATGAGGGCCTTCTCGACAAGCTCAAGGAGGCGAGGGAGCTGAAAAGGACCATCGAGGCTAAGATCAGGAAGGATGAACCGAACCTGAAAGACACCGACAACCTCTTCAACGAATACGAGAGCTGGCGCTTCAAGGAGTCGAAGAACAAGGAATACCACAGATGCCTCAAGGAGATCGACAAGCTCGAGCGCGCCGTATACAACGGCAGCTTCTTCGAGCAGCTCCGCCGGGCAGATGTCGCCGACTATCTCTATCTTGCAGTCCCTGAAGGTGCCGTCCACAGCGACGAGCTTGCCGATGGATGGGGGCTCATCTATGTGAAGCCGGACCTGCGTGCGGAGCTTGTGAAGGCCGCCGAGTTCCGGGACTGCCCGGTCGAGAAGAAGATCCATCTCGCCCAGAATGTCGCGATAACCTGCAGGAAGAGCCTCCTCTTCAGCATGGGCATACGTGAAGGGGCGGATGGCACGCCCTTCTTCACTCCGATTCCGCACAGGAGGAGAGGAAAGGCTCTTACATGAAAATTCGAAATTCGAAATTCGAAATTCGAAACGGAAAATGAGAATCCCCAAACCAATATTGCACGTCCGTTTTTTCCTGGAATACCTCGCAATTCTTCCTATATACTGGTTTGTCAGGATTCTCCCGCATCGGATGCTCCTGCCTTTTGCGAAGTTCGCAGGGAGGCTGTTCTTCCTCCTGCCTTCGACCAAGAAGCTCCTCTGCGCAAACATCAGGGTGGCGTTTCCTGAGAAGAGCGAATGCGAAGTGCGCAACATCGCCTCCGCAAGCGCGGTAAATCTCGTGCTCGCCCTGCTCGAGTTCTTCTGGTTCATAGACAGGCCGGAGATGCTCGGGAAGTTTGTCGATTTCCCGGAGAACGAAAGGAACATAACCGAGAAGAACAGGAAGGCCGGACACGGCCTCATCTGGGCTACTCCGCACCTCGGCAACTGGGAGCTTGCAGGCCTGAAGTTCAAGCATGACGCCGCAATCCCGTTCGCGGTGGTGGTGCGACCGATCAACAACTTCTTCCTAAACAGGATAATCCATTCCGGAAGATCTTCCGAGGGGAGCAGGGTTATTCCGGACAAGGGCGCGGTCAAGGGGATGATGAAGGCGCTGAAGGACGGATGTTTCATCGCCACGCTTGTCGACCAGAACACCAGGGCGAGGGACGGAGGTATCTTCGTGGACTTCTTCGGACTGCCTGTGCCGACAAGCCGCGCCCCTGCGATGTTCGCGAGGAAGCTGGACACGCCCGTAGCCGTCGGCGGCTGCATCAGGAAGGGGAGCCGATATGAAATGTTCGCCGAGGAGCTTCCGAAGATGCCGGCCGAATATGCAAGCGACGAGGAGCT
>CAZDNQ010000131.1:0-10402 GCA_964506605.1 uncultured Victivallis sp.
AGTCCTTGAGGGCAAGGAAGACCACATGGGCGACATATACAGCCTTGGCGCCTCCTTCTACCAGCTCCTCACCAAGAAGACGCCGTTTGACAAGGATGACATCGACGAACTGGTCAGGATCAGGACTGTCGAGGATCCTCCTTCGCCCAAGAAGTACAGGGCCGAGATACCCCAGACCATTTCCGATCTTATAATGAAGATGATGAGCAGGAAGCCTGATGCCAGGCCGACCTACAGGGACATCGTGAGCTGTCTGAACGCCCTCATCAAGGAGAACGACAAGAAGAAGGACGCGAAGGAGAAGCATGTCCGCAAGAACGTGCCTGCACCGCTCAAGAGCGGAGGCAAGGCGTTCGGGGATAAGCCGGGAGTCTCCGATTCCGCGCCTGCCAGGAATCCGCTGATAACAATTGGCATCCACGCGACAATCTCAATCATCATGCTTCTTGGAGCCTATATCGTCTGGCAGAGCGGGGTCCTTGACAAGTTCCTCTACAAGGGCGGCAGGATGCCGAAGGATCTGGTCGGCGACGCCACCAGGATGTTCAGGCTCGGCGACTGCAAGGAGGCCGGCAAGAACTCGGAACGCGTGCTGAACGACGGCACGGCGCGTATAGCCGCCAGGAAACAGGCCGGAATCCAGCTTGCCTTCGCGAAATACCTGTCGAATGATCCGGAGGCGAAGAAGGAGGCCGCGTCGGTCTATGAAAAGCTCATCGCCGCAAATGTCAGCGAGGAGGATCCCGTCCTTGAAATACTCAGGTATCTAGGCGGATCATCCGCTTCACCGAAAAGCCTCAAGGACAGGATTGAGATCGAGGAGAACAGGTTCTTCGAGATAATCGCCTCGATGGCGATATACATAAGGAACATCTATGACAAGGGATCCTGCGTCGAGCTCATGAACGACTCCAACGGCTACATGGGCCTCATTCTCAATGTCCCTGAAGAGTTCTGGGGTGCCGCCTGGAAGGAAAGGGTTCCTCTCTGGAAGGAATGGACCGAGAAGGCGAAAGGCGATTCGACAAAGCTGGAGGATGCGGTTTCCGACTACAAGATAGAGGTCAAGGAGATAAAGATCGACACGAAGGCCGCCGTTCCGGTTGATCAGTCCGCCAAGCCGAAGGCCGGAGAGGTGGCGCCTGTCGCCAACAATGCGGCAGTGAAGCCGGCCGTCAATGAGAAGCTGAATTCCACGTTTGACGATACATCTGGCACTGTTGCAGATGAGACGAAGAGCATGAAGCTGAGCGATCTGACTCCGGAAAAACTGAAGGAGCTGCGCGAGTTCGCTGCGAACAGGCCCCGTCCGGAAGACTATAATTTCTCACAGGGCGCCTTCAACACCTATCTGCAGGGCATTCCCGAGAACAAGAGGGCCCTCGAGGAAAGCAGGTTCAAGCAGGTCGGCAGCGTGAAGAACTACATTTCCAGCCTCATGGAGAGGAATCCATATGACAGGCCTCTCAAGCTGAAGGATGGCAGGATCATCAACGGGGGGATAATGGTCAACCCCAACTACATATCCGTCAAGAGCAGGGGTAAGTTCGACCGAGCAGGGTGGAATTCAATCCCGCCGGACCAGATTGCGCTGATCCTCGAGTATTTCGCCAATTTCAGGCTCAAGGCCAGCGGCGGAGTGACTGTCTCGAAGAAACAGCAGATGCGCGATGCCGCCGAGGATTTCCTGCGCATAGGGATATTCTGCGACTGGTACGGGGATTACAGTTCCGCGGTCAAATACGCACAGAAGGCCTACGATACCGAGCCTGCGATGGAGAACACCATCAAGAAATACATGATGCAGTAAGGTTCGGGGAGCTTCCAGGATTCTGCAGTGTTCGCGATCTTCAATCTATAACTGGCAGTCGAAAATTATTTCAACCCCATCAGCCAGCCGTGCGTGTCCGGGATTTCCCCGTACTGGATGCCGGTGAGCCGGTCGTATAGCTTCTTGAGAGTAGGGCCGCATTTCTCACTGTCATACTCGAGTATCTTCCTGCCGTACACGATCCTGCCTATCGGAGTTATGACGACAGCCGTGCCGCACGCACCGATTTCAGCGAAGCCCGCAAGCTCCCTGAAGGAGACCTGGCGGCGTTCGACTGTGATGCCGAGATCCCTGGCGATCTGCATCAGGGACTTATTTGTTATGCTGGGAAGTATGGACTTTGAGTCGGGCGTGACATATTTACCGTCCTTGGTTATGGCGATAAAGTTGCTTGTGCCGAACTCGTCGACATACTGCTTGGATTTCGAATCAAGGTAGAGGACTATCGGGAAACCCTTCTTCTTGGCGACGATGTTGGCGTGGAGCCCGGCGGCATAGTTGCCGGCCAGTTTTATATGGCCGGTTCCCTGCGGTGCGGCCCTGTCATATTCGTCCAGGATTATTGCGTCGACCGGCTTGATGTTGCCCTTGTAATAGGCTCCGACCGGAACCGTGAGGACTATGAAGTCGTACTGGTCCGATGGCGCGACGCCTATCCTGGGGCCTGTCCCGATGAGCAGCGGCCTTATATATAAGGCTCCGCCGGTGCCGTAAGGCGGGACGTAGTCGACGTTTGCGGCGACCACCTTCCTGACTGACTCTATGAAGATCTCAGGTGGGAGTTCGGGGCAGTGGATATATCTCGCTGTATCGTTCATCCGCTTCATGTTCTCTTCAGGCCTGAAGATGCGGACCTTCCCGTCCTTGCACGTGAAAGCCTTCATCCCTTCAAAGCATGCCTGGCCGTAGTGGAGGCACGTGGCGGCTATGCTCATCGTTATCGTGGATGACTTCTTCAATACCGGGCGGCCCCATTTGCCATTCTTGTATGTCGTCCTTATATGGCATGAAGTGGGATAATATTCAAAACCGAGCTTGTTCCAGTCTATCTTCTTGGGCATACGGATACTCTGATTGTTAGAAGCTTGTATATTTACAGATGGCATATAATAACTACTGAGCTTCATTCCTACAAATAAAGTTTTGAGGGTTTTTTTAAATATGTTTTGGCAAATTACTGAATTTAAGCTAAGATTATCTTCAAATTTACAGGATTTTTTTAAAATTTAACGGAGGTGTGTTGTGAATAAATGGTTCAAGGTCGCTGTATTTGCCGTTCTTCTTTCGGCAATGATCACTGGTTCAGGATGTTCGACAATGGCACGCTGGTTTGGATGGGGAGACGACGATGAAACAACCCAGGCTGGCAACATCCCCCCTCCAGACGGCCTCACTCCCGGACAGTTCGGCCCTCCCGGAGGCCTCCCCCCTGCAGCCGGAGTTGAGTGGACCCCGATCCAGGGCATGACGCTCCCCACGGTATATTTCGCGTATGACCAGTCCACAATCGGAACGACCGAGCAGGCGAAGCTTGAACAGGTCGCAAACATCCTCCTCCAGAAGAAGGATGTCAACCTCATCATCGAAGGCAACTGCGATGAACGCGGAAGCATCGAGTACAACAGGGCCCTCGGCGAACGCCGTGCCCTCGCCGTGAAATCATATCTCGCCAAGCTCGGCATCACCGATGCACGCATGAAGACGATGAGCTACGGCTCCGAACGTCCGGCGGTACAGGGACATGACGAGGCCGCATGGGCAAAGAACAGAAGGGCCGACCTCATAGGCGCAAAATAAGCCCGGCGCTGTCCTGATTTCAAAAACCCCGGACCTGTTCCCAGGACCGGGGTTTTTTATTTCCCTCAGCTCCCTTGATTATCTGCAATTGGAAATTATTATATTTTCTTCGCTGTTTTCACAAGTAACCGCCCGGGACAGATTATGGAATCTAGACGCGAAATGAAATCCAGGGAACGTGTCATGTATGCCATAAGGCATGAGGAGACCGACCGCGTTCCGCGTTTCATCAACTTCTCCAGGACAGTCTCCGAAAGGCTGGCCGCCGAGCTGCAGCTCAACGATGTCGGCGCGCTCAAGTCCTATTTCCAGGCGGACATCGACATGTTCGAGATGCAGTATTCCTGCCCGCACATCGATGGCAAGGACCTCTTCGGGATTGAATACGAAAGATCTCCTGAACGCAAGAAGAACAAGATAAAGTTCCATCCCCTCGCTAATATCCAGGGCGAGGACGACATCGTCTACCACGAATGGCCCAGTCCGGAATGGGCGGAATATACGGAGCTGAAACAGAAGCTCTCACGGGCCCGTGACGAAGGCAGGTTCACGGCCGCCAGCTGCGGCGGAGGACTTGTGACCCAGACCTTCAACCTTATCGGATACGACAACTTCATGATGGCGACCGAGCATAATCCGCATCTGCTGAGCGCTGTAATATGGAAGCTGAATGAATTCTTCATGGAGGTCGACAGGCGCGTCTTCACATGCTGCCACGGCATTGTCGACATGAGCTACCACGTCAACGACCTTTCCGCACTAAGCAGGAATACATTCCGCGATTTTTTCGCCGGCCCCATGGCTGAGCTATGCAGGCAGTCCAGGAGTTTCGGACTCAAGACAATGCTTTATTCACCCGGCCCCGTATCCGAGCTCATGCCGGACCTGGTCGAGTGCGGCTATGATGTCATAGCCCCTCTGCAGTATTCGTCGCCGAACAATTCAACGGAAATGCTCAAGGAGGGCTTCGGAGATCAGATTGCCTTCATGGGCCATGTCTGCACCGAGAAGATACTTGCGCTCAAGTCGGCGGATGCGGTGCATGAACATGTGAGCCGCATATGCGAGGCGATGAAGCCTGGCGGCGGCTTCATCTTAGGTCCTGATTCCATAATAGGCGACGAGATCCCCTCGGATAATATTTTCGCCCTCTACGAGGCTGCTGACATGTACGGGAATTACGAATGATGAATTTCCTGGGCGGAAATTCATATCATGTCAGTTGTTCAGGCTGTGTATCGGAGCCGGGATCTTTCCGCCCCAGCTGATGAAACGTCCTGACTTGCCGACGTTGCGCACAGGCAGTACCGAGCTGCTCCCGAAAAGTCCGCCAAATACCGCGATGTCCCCGGCCTTCTTCCCGGGAACCGGTATTATCCTCACAGCAGTGGTCTTGCGGTTGATCACTCCTATCGCCATCTCATCTGCGATGATCGCGGATATTGTCGCGGCGTCCACGTTGCCGGGAATCGCTATCATGTCGAGACCGACAGAACAGACGCTGGTCATCGCCTCAAGCTTCTCGAGGGTCAGGCTCCCTTTGCGCACGGCCTCTGAAAGTTCCGCATCCTCGCATACGGGGATGAACGCGCCGCTCAGCCCTCCTACGCTCTGGCTTGCAAATGCCCCGCCCTTCTTGACCGCATCGTTCAGAAGCGCGACTATCGCAGTAGAGCCCGGCGCACCTATGTCGTCGACGCCAAGTATCTTCAGGATCTCCCCGACGCTGTCGCCGATCTCGGGAGTCGGAGCAAGGGAGAGATCCACGACGCCGAACGGTATTTCAAGACGTTTCGCTATCTGCCTTCCAAGAAGCTCGCCACAGCGGGTCACGCGGAAAGACGTCTGCTTTATCTCTTCGGCAAGATCGTCGAGCCGCAGGTTTTCAGCGCCCTCGGCGCCGATCTTCCTCTCGAGCGCACGGGCTACTACGCCCGGTCCGCTGACACCCACGTTTATCACGCATTCAGGCTCCCCGTGGCCGTGCACGGCTCCGGCCATGAATGGATTGTCCCCCGGCTGGTTTGCGAATATCACAAGCTTGGCGCAGGCGAATCCATCCTTGCCGGCGCTTCCCTTCGCCAGCTTCACGATCACCTCGCCGAGACGGCGCACCGCATCCATGTTTACTCCGGCCTTTGTGCTGGCGACGTTCACAGATGAGCACATCTTGCTGGTAGTGAACATGGCCTCGGGTATGGAATTGATGAGGACCTCGTCCGCCCTGCTCATGCCCTTCTCGACGTTGCAAGAATATCCGCCGACGAAATTTACACCGACGGCTGCCGCGGCCTTGTCGATGGACTTCGCCACTGCGACATAGCCTTTGGCGTCAAATCCGGCGCAGACATGGGCGAGGGGGGTTATGGATATGCGCTTGTTCACGACCTGTATGCCGTATTCCTCGCCTATTTCGTCCGCGACCTTCACGAGATCCTTCGCATATGCCTTTATCTTCCTCTCGACTGCGGTGCAGGTTTTCCTAACATTGCCGCACCTGCAGTCAAGCAGGTTTATCCCCATGGTCGCAGTCCTCAGATCCAGATGTTCCTTCTGGATCATCGACACCGTCTTCAATATCTGGTCGGATCTTATCATATGCGCATTGTCCCGTTTTGAGTTTTGATATTCCAATATGCCTTACGGCATCAACTGCGTGCAAATAGAATCGAACACGTTCGTAGTCAAACCTGCAAGGTCTGTTTTATGTCCTGCCAAGTCACAAGTTTCCAGTATCAAGTATCCAGCATCCATTTTCAGATTTCATTCGTCGAAACGAAAATATCGCGGTGCTGGAGTTCGATCAGCAGCCCGGTATTGTCGCTGAACTTCTCAAGCGCCTTGCGTATCTCCTTCATGGATTTTACAGACGACATGTCGAGAAGGAGGATCATGGTGTATCTGTCCTCGTGCAGCTTGGTCGACAGATCGAGGATGTTTATGCCGAACTTCTTGCAGAAGGAGCTGACTTTCGCCACGAGCCCGACCTGGTCCTCGCCTTCCGCCGTCAGTATGTAGGTCGATTCCCCAGAAGCCCTTTCCTCGCGTTTGAGCGTCCTGGCCTCCTTGATCCCGATCTCAAAGCGGCAGTCGGGATTGCTGGGGTTCCCTTTCCCGGCAAGGGCGTCCCTTATCTTCTGCTGGGATATGCCGTCGGGGAATGATGCCACCAGGATCATCGTGAAATAGCCGCAGAGGGTCGTCTGGCTGAGATCCGCCAGGTTGCCGTTCATCTCGCTGATGACGTTTGTCACGTCGGCGACTATCCCCGGACGGTCCTTCGCCATGACTGAAATTATGAATTGCTTGGCCATATGAAATCCCCTCAATGAAAAATTACAGATGCAATGACCCGTCAATATACATGGGAATCTGGAAAAATCTTCTTTTGTGGCGGTGCCGCATGCCGGACCGGCAGCAGATGATCAGACGATCTTCTCCTTCAGGTCCTTCGCCTCCTTCTCCTGTTTTTCAAGGCATCCACTGCATATGCCGTGAGTGACCATGGCGTTGAATCCCTGCTTGTAGAATTCCTCCTGCGAATACCATTTGCCGTTGAATTCTATCTTCCGGCACCAGGCGCACATCTTGACAAGGTTCTCAAGATAGAAAAGGCGTTCAAGCACTTTCCTGGTCATGCGGTTTACTGTCAGCCAGACTGCAATGACGACAAGCGACTCCAGCAATGCCTCGCTCCATATATGTGCATGTGGCGATCCCATTATCAGCGAGGGGAGCCCTACCAGCTCGTCCAGCCACGAGATTATTATGATCGTCATGAAGCCGATGTTCTGGTATAACAATATTTTCCCCGGTATCCTGCGCTCCATTGTTGAACCGTCTCCTTTCAGATATTGACACCATGTGAATTCAAGAGCCGTCTTATGAATCCGATGATCGCGGGCAGCTTGTAGATGATTATTGCGACAAGGGCGCCTGTCAGCACAGATGCGAAGATTATCAGCGGTCTCCTCACCTGCGACACGAAGGTGTTCCTGATTATGACGACCATGATGAGTATCAGCCCCATCAGCAGCACGGCCATTACGAATTTGTCGTCCATCATCTGTACGCCTCCATGAATTTCCTGAGCCCTTCGAAATAGACATCGCGCGACTCGTCCATGCCCTCGTTGTGCGTTCCCCGTATCTGCAGGAACATCTTCGGATCCTTTGCGGCATCAAATATACGCCTGCCATGTATGAAAGGCACTATCTCGTCGTCCGGACTGTGTATCACCAGCAGCGGACATCTTATATCCTTAACATTGTCAACCGTCCTGTACCCGTAGCGGCAGAGGAGCCTCACGGGGAATATCGGGTATGCCGACGCCCCGACGTCGGCGGTGGACGTGAAGGAGGATTCAAGTATCAGCATCCCGGGATTGTTCTCCCTCGCCAGGCGGGATGCAATTGCGCCGCCCAGGGATCTGCCCATTACGACTATCTCCCTCTCTTGGACCTTCTTTTCCTTCATGAGCCATGCATATGACGCCTGTGCGTCGGCATATGTCCCCTTCTCCGACGGGCTGCCTTCGCTCCTGCCGTATCCCCGGTAGTCGAAGAGGAGGACGTTGCAGTTCATTTTGTGGAAGTTCTCCACCACGTCCAGGCTGTAGCACATGTTGCCCCCGTTGCCGTGGCAGAATATTACAGTGCGGGAGGATTCCTTTGCCGGGACGAACCATGCATTGATCCTGATCCCGTCCGGGGTTGAAATCATCAGATCCTCGAATTCAAGCCGCAGGTCGGCAGGCGTGCACACAAGCGTCTTCGACGGGAAATAGACCAGCTTCGACTGGAAGAGGAACATCAGGAGGAGTATTCCCAGGTACACGCCGCAGGCTATTGCTATGAATGACAGCATGAATCCCTTTACTGTTTTCCTTTTCAGCATGGTCCGCCTATATGAATACAAAAGAAGCTGCCCATCCGGCGCTCAGTTGACAAACCTGGACATCTCCTCAAGCTTCAGACGCCTGTCCCCTTCATCCTGCTGCACGCCGGGCTCAGCCGGATATCCAAGGCTGATCAGCGAAAGCACCTGGCATGACCGCGGGAGTCCGAGGATCTTCCGGACGGCCTTCTCCCTGAACCATCCGATCCAGCATGTCCCGAGGCCCTGGGCCTCGGCTTCCAGCACAAAGTGTTCGCCTGCGATCCCTATGTCGATAAGATGGTATTGCACCTTGGAGATCATCGGGGCGATGGCGTGTGTAACCAGGCTCGTTTCAGCGCATAGGACGATTATTACCGGCGCCTTCTCAAGCCAGGGCATTGGTATTCCAGGAAGGAGGCCGTCCGAACATATCTTCCTGCGAAGTTCGCAGTCCTTGACGATTATGAAGCGCCACGGCTGCTTGTTGCATGCGGAAGGCGCGAGCCTCGCGGCCTCCAGGCTGTTGCGGATCAGCTCGTCAGGAACCTGCGTCTCCGCATAACTGCGGCAGCTCCTGCGCCTTCTCACGAGTCCGAGGAAGGTTTTTGAATCTCCGTCCAAACCTTTAGAATCCCATGAGAGGTTTCGTGCTCTGCTTTGCAATCTCGACCTCGTTCTCCCAGACGGCAAGCCCCGTCTCAAGATCGGTCAGAGTCATATGGAAATAGAAGTACGACTCCTTGGAACGCCCCTCGGTGGTCTTCATCTGCGTTATCTCGCCCGCAAGGCTGAAGTCGGGGGCGATAGCTGTCCCGTTCTGCTTGACGGTTTTCTGGTTGAACATCTCGTCGTCCTGCAGGTCGCGGACCTGCTTCGTGGACTTGTCGATGGCGCCTGCCCCGCTTACCGCGGTTGTAGTCACGGCCTTCCCGGAACGGAGTATCGCACCTGTTATCTTCTGTGTCAGGATCTGCACGTCGATATGCTGCGAAGTGGAGTTCTTGACAGTGCTGACCATCACGACCGACTTCTTCCCGTCCTGCCTTACCAGCGTCCCGGACTCGAGCAGCGAGTTGATGCACTTCTCTGCTGCCATCTGCCAGTCCTTGAAATTGATGTCGTCCGTGGTCGTCAGCCCCCTGTTCCCGGAGGCGTCAATCCTCGCCGGATCGCTTCCGCATCCGCATATGGTGAGAGCCGCCGCAAGAAAAAACACCGCAAATGTGATCCTCATAGCCCTGTCCTCCTTACTTATCTGTTTTCAGTTGATGAATATTTCCACTTTCCTGTTCTTCTTCTCCGCCTCGATCTTCGCCTGGACGGTTTCGGAGATCTTCTGGTTCTTCATACCCTCGAGGAGGAACCCCTTGACTTCGCTGAACGGCATGTAGTCGGGCTTTATCTTCTCCGTCGTCTTGATGATGTGGAAACCGAAATCGGTTTCCACCACTCCGCTGAGCTCGCCCGGGTTCAGCGCGAATGCCGCCTTCTCAAACTCCTCGGTCATTCGGCCCTTCTCGAACACTCCCAGATCCCCGCCTTTCTCCTTGCTGGGGCAGGCGCTGTTCTCGGCTGCGAGCTTCGCAAAATCCCCGCCCTGCTTCAGCTGGGCCAGGATGTCTTCGGCCTTTTTCCTGGCCTTCTCCTTCGCCTGTGCAGGGAGCTTCGCCTTCTCATCGTCGGTCATCTTTGCGGCCGCCTCGTCGTCGATTTCGTCGACCTTGATAAGGATGTGGGAGGCGCGCACTGATTCGGGCTTCTTGAAGCGCTCCTGGTTCTCGCGGTAGTATTTCTCGGCGTCATCGTCGGTAACCGCCACTGTTGAAGCGATCTTCTCGTCGATCCACTTCTGTATGGCGAGGCCTATGCCGATCTTCGCCTTGATCTCCTCGGGGG
>CAZDNQ010000132.1:0-10392 GCA_964506605.1 uncultured Victivallis sp.
CTTTGGAGAAGGTGCCCGGATCTATCCGCTGGGCAAGGGGCAGGTGATCCGCATCGATGCGATGGCAAATGCGTCCCGGATTGAGATCGGCGGTTCGTCTCAAACATTGAGACAGTCGATCTACCGAAGGGTTCTTTCCAAAGCCATGGCCAAATACGGAATGGAGGATTCAATCCGTCTGGTAGCCGCAGAAAAGGATGATATTAATTCTGATGCATTGGCAGGATTGGATTGGCGTTCTGCGGAGGTGGAGGGAGGATACGTAATCTGCGTTCTGCCCAACGGCAAGGATGCTTTTACTGACATCCGGCTGGCAAGCCAGCGTCCGGTCAAGCGGATCGTTAACTTGATTACTCAGAAGGAGATTGCTATCCGGGACTTCAAGATAGAGTCCGGGCCAAATCTCTTTTTCATAGAACTGGAACGGTAGGAGTAACTGCCCTTTTCAGAAGGACTTTCAGTGAAGCAAAATATCGAAAGGATATTGAGATGAGGAGAAACAGTATTATTTTGATCTTGTGTATTGCCGTAATGGTCGCCCTGGCCGGCATGGCCGAAGATACCTCGTTGCCAGAGCGGTTTGTCCGTTGTACTTTCACACCGATTCCAAAAGAGTATCGGGTTCTTGCCACTTTCGATGCACTGGCTGTTGGCAAAGACGGTCTGGTCTACATGGGCACTTCCACCTATGGCACTCCTGCGCTGCTTCTTTGTTACAATCCCAGCAGCCGGAGCATCATGCCCATGTGCGATGTCAGTTCCCCCTGCTTTGAGAACGCGGTCCCTGACCTGGTGCATTCTGGCAAGATCCATACCCCGCTCCGTATTGCCTCGGATGGGAAGATCTACTTTGGTTCTCATCTTGCCGATGACCGTTGCATGACCGGCGAGAATCCCCACCGCTACGGCGGTGGACACTTCATGCGTTATGACCCGGCCACCGGTAAGGCCGAAGACCTTGGGGTTGCGCATTGGCCCGAATCTGTCATGCGCGTGGAACTTGACGAAAAACGTGGCCTCCTGTACAGCATGACTTGGCCTGACGGACATTTCATCGTCAAGGATCTGAAGACCGGCGCGATAACCAACAAGGGTAAGGCCGCCCATTCCGGATATGCCATGCCCCTCCTGATGAGCGACGGCAGGACATACTGGACCAGCCGCCCCGGGCATCTGTGTCGATACGATCCCGATGATGATACCATTAGGGAGGTCTGCGACATTCCTGCGTTTCCAAACGGGAAACAGCCCAACGTGTGGTCCCAGTTCTTTGACATCCAGAAGACGACCGCAGACCGGAGCGAAATCTGGGGCGTAATGGTAAATAACGCTGACGACCGCTTCCTCTTCCGCTTTCGCTGTCCCGCACGGCGTGATGGGAAATGCACATGGGATTACATCGAGCCACTTCCCAAAGACATTGGAGGGACTGTTGTGTTCGCTCCGGACGGCGGGATCTACCTTTATACATATCTTTCAAAGCGGCTCTCTTACTTCGATCGCGAGACCAACAAGTTCTATGACCTGGGAATTCCGCGCGATGACCAAAGACACACCAGCTTGGTCATTTACACAGCAGTTTTTGCCTCCGACGGGACGTTGTACCTGGGAGGAGTGATGGATATTCCGGAGGAAAAGGTCAAGGAAACAGGTTACGCTAAAGGGGTTCTCGGATTTTACCGGATTCTGCCGGAAGATCTTACGGCAGCCATAAAGGAGGTGCGAAAATGAGACTGCACACACTGCTTGCATTTATTGTTTGTCTGCTCGTATCTATCGTTGTGGATGCCGGACAATGGACTTCCGTTGACTTGAACGATGCCATTTCTTTCGAGGAATCTTCCGTAACTTCGCTGCTGATTCTTCCGGACGGCAGCCTATTGGGTGGTTGTGGTGGAACCGCCGCGCACCTGTTCCGGTTCGAGCCGACCAAGCAGACAGTTCAAGACCTAAAACGCTGGGATCATCCGGGATTTGTCCGGAACTTGACGCTTGATGCGGACGGCAGGATCTGGATGATCGTCGGCGGACGTCCAGACATGATTCTTCCGGCGGATCCAGAGCTGGAAGGGGCTCATCTCTGGAGCGGAATCTTGGAAAAAGACAAGCTAGAGATCCAGGACCACGGGGCTCCCTTCCAAGGCGAGGGTGCGGGATGCATCGTGTTGGACCTCCAAAAGAAACACATCTACGGAGTAGCATATCCGACTCCAATAGTTTTCGATTACGACATGACAGCCGGCACGTTCGGGGAAGGAGCGCGACTTGGTCCGAAGGAGGATATAGAAAAGGCCATTACGTGGCTATCGCCGTGTGAACGCGTGTCCAAATCTCCACGAACCCTATTCCTGGGGCCTGCTGGATCAATGTACGGAGCATGGAGCGGACAATTGTTCTCCTGGACTCCCCCCAGACAGGAGGAGGAACAGACGAAGGATGCCAAGCAGGTGAGAATTTTGAAGAACCGCATCCCTGCAGCCAGTGAACGGAAGAATGCCGATGATCGCCGTGCGGCGGGAGACGGAGTTATAGTAGAGTCTTTTGTTGTTGGTTCTGATGGGCGCCTGTACGGTGGTACATATGACGGCTATCTGTTTGCATCTGACCTTAAAACGGAAAAGATCGTGAATCTAGGGAAGCCGTTTCGGCAGGGGCGTATCCGAGCATTAGCGGCTAGCGACGACCGCATCTTCGGGCTATGCGGTGAAAGCACCGGCCACGGCCGGGTCTTTTCTTATTCAGCCGCCGACGGATACAATGAGATCGAGATCCAAGGAGCCAAGTTCCGCTGCGACACGCTCGATGCGCTCGCAGTGGCGCAGAATGGAATGATCTTCATCGGTGGCGCGGGACGGATGACCGCCTTGTACATATACAAGCCATGAGGTAATGAATATATTAGGAAATATCCTATGCAATCAAAATTTGATTACGTGCAGTTATGTTCGATCTTGGACGAATTGCTGAACGTAAGGAATATTACTTTGGGCTGTTGCCATGGCTATCCAAGTGGGATTACAATCAGCAGCTTTGGAAGCGGCCTATTAAGGCCTGGAAGAGGGAAAGGCATGAAAACGATAGGCAACATGTATGGAGATCATCGCAATATGCATAACTATTCAGTTTTGGAAATACTGAAAAATGTCGTCCTATTATTAGTCCAAATATATTGTTTTCGGCATACAGCCCCTGCATTCTTGCATTACTTATAACAATCAGTGCTCGTAATCAAGCATATCTTGGAATTAAATCTGTATAGATACATTGAAAACTCCTTGATTTAATAACGTAATGATATATTGTATACATGTCTACTTTAAGATTTGTGCTGTGAAATATACACAAAGATCAAGAAAGGTCGGAGGCTATGATCGACCGATTCATTAAGAGGATAAGGAAAAAGGCGGAGGATATGTCGGAACCTCCCGTGCTGATAGTCGCCATCGGCGACAGTGTGACTCAGGGTTGTATGGAGGTGGACAGGATCGATCATGAAGCGGTCTATCACAACCGACTGAAACTGTCTTTGGAGAAAAAATTTCCCAAAACAACATTTAGCGTAATAAACGCAGGCGTAAACGGCCAGTCGGCCAGCGATGCAATTCCACGTCTTGACCGCGATGTCATCAGACATCAGCCAGATCTTGTAATTCTTGCGTTCGGACTAAATGATGCGGCGGGCGGAGGGATGCGGGGGCTGGAAAGCTTCAGCAAGGCGATGGAGCATATCATCAAGGAATTGAGAGGAAAAACTTTATCGGATATCGTCCTTCTGACGCCAAACATGATGCTTACGCGGGACAACGACAGGATTCCGGACAGATACCGCCAGATCGCACCAATGCTGATGAGGACGCAGCTTGATGGCGTGGTGGCGGCATATGCCGAGGAGATACGAAAAATTGCCAGGAAGCATGGTCTTGTGTTTGCCAATGTCTACAAGGAATGGGAATCGCTTGCTGCTACGGGTACGGACACGACCGAAATGCTTTCAAACGGACTTAATCATCCGAATGTGGACGGGCACAAGATAACAGGTGATCTAATTTTTAATATAGTTAATGGATAGGAGAGTGTTATGATTATGATGCAAGCAACTGATAGGTTGTCCGGGCTAATAGCGGCCCCTTATACAGCGATGCGTGCCGACGGGGATTTGAATCTGGGTATTGTGGAGAAGCAGGCCGAAGCCCTAGTGAAAGATGGGGTGACTGGAGCCTTTGTATGTGGTACTACTGGCGAAGGTGTTTCACTTACGCTGGATGAACGGATGAAGGTTGCCGATAGGTGGATCAATGTTGCAGGCAGAAGCCTGAAGGTCATTGTCCATGTCGGGCACAACAGCATGCCCGATGCCTGCGCCCTTGCATCTCACGCGAAAAGCTGCGGTGCCTATGCTGTTGCGGCAACTTCTCCGAATTTCTTCAAACCGCAGTCAGTCGAGGAGCTTATAGGATTTATGAGCCCAGTGGCTAAATCGGCTGGGAACATTCCTTTCTATTATTATCATATTCCCTCATTTACGCAGGTGAATCTGCCGATGCTTGATTTCCTGGAGCATGGAAGCAAGAAAATTCCAAATTTGAGGGGAATCAAGTATAGCCATGGAAATCTTATGGAATATCTGCAGTGTCTGCGGATGCAGGATGGCAGGTTCGACATCCTGTGGGGCGCGGACGAACTGTTGCTGGAAGGATTGGCCGCTGGAGCAAAAGGGGCCGTTGGCAGCACTTATAACTATGCGTCCAATATATATATCAGGCTGATTGATGCGTTCAATTCCGGTGACATGCCCAAAGCGCGTCAGTATGCTTTCCAGTCGGCATCCCTCGTCCAGATACTTATCCGGTATGGAGTTGTGCGTACTGGCAAAGCCCTGATGACAATGAGAGGTATCGAATGCGGTCCTACCAGGGCTCCTATCAAGCCGCTCACAAATGCTGAACGCAAAGAGATATATCGGCTGGCGGAGCCATTTTTTGCAACACCTGTGCATGTGTAATTTCGAGATGGAGCAGGATGGATAATGAATTTTACGGACAAGCTTTGGATATTGGGATAGGAACCGGGCATACATCATGTTTTCGCAGGATTTAGGCTTCCATGGACGAACAGGATGACTCCGCTTGAATGGTGGAGATAGCTTTGTGTAGATAACCGCCACACGGTGATACGAGGAGTTATTTTCTATTCAAATTGCATTGCGGACAATAGGCCTTGAAGCCGTTGAATGGACGCGTGGATGGATCAATAAAAAATCAAGATTATAGAAAATGACGGCGAGGAAGCCAATGGGAAAAGATAATCATTAGTTGTTAAACTGTCCGGAGAATGAATAATTATCGATTCCAGATAAGAAAAAGGAACAACGCATATGATACATGCTTATCACAAAATGATGTCAGCTGCCACGATGGTTGCTATTGTGATCATCGGTTCAGCTGGCCTGCCATCAAAGGCTCTGGCGCAGGCGTGGGTCAACGCCACACAGTCGAATCAGATTACGCTAAATGTTTCGCCGCCTCGGCAAGGCGTACAGAATGAGTCGATAAGAATCGGGTTGGAATACACCGTCCAATCTGATGGTACTGCGGGCAAGGCAGTGGTGACCTACCACAATGTGGATACCGGCCAGGACTTCGTCAAAACGCTAGATATCCCCCTGACCAAGGGCAAGCACAAGGCTGAGGCGGTGTGGGATCCGAAGGAAACTCTCCCGTCAGGAATGTATGTCATCAAGGTGATCCTATCTGATGCCGACGGTAAGTTGCTTGCCAGTTATGCCACCGATCCTGCCATGGTTCAAACATTGATCATGGTCGGCGGTGCAACGCGAATTGTTGACTCCGCTGCAGTCATGGAGGGAGTGAAGCAATTCCCGGTGTGGCGTCAGGAACTTGAGGCCTTGGAAGCAGAAGCAAAGACGTCCGGCGCCGATACGACGCGGCAGCACATACTGATCGTTGTGCTCAAACAGGTAGAGCTATGGTCCAAGGAGCATCTTCAGAATAAGCAGTGGGAAATTCTCGATATCAATGAATCCTACCTTAAAAAGGCCGTTGCACAGGCGAAATCCGAACTCATAAAACTGACCATCGAGCCCAATGCTTTGCCCAGAAGTCCGCAGGTTCCACATCCCAAGGATCGCTACACGATCCGTGACGGCTACTTCTATACCGGCGATCAGCCGGTGTTCCTGAGCGGACCGTGTGTTTTTAATTTCACCCTTACGTACTTGCCGGTGATACGCGAACTCGGATTTAACGTGATCCAGATCAGCACCGGTCCATCCTCGATATTTCCGGATTCGGAGGAGCCGACTGGTGCGCCCCGTGCTACTGATTACAACGCCAAAACCAAGACCGGCCATATCAAGGAAGTCTTGGACAAGTGCGCTGAACTCGGGCTAAAAGTGGATCTCGGGCTGACGATGCATTTCATGCCTGGCTGGGTGTTTCAGAAATGGCCTGATGCCAAGAATGCAAGCCCTAACTTTATGATGCCTTATGACATTGAACATCCGGAAGTGTTGAAGCTGATCGAAAAATTCTATGAAATCGTGATGCCGCAGATTGCCGGCCATCCGGCACTGAATAGCATATGGGTGACCAATGAACCTGGTTATATGAATCCCAACGATCGCAACCTCGCCATTTTCCGTCCGTGGCTTAAGGATAAGTACAAAACCATTGAGTCCCTCAACAAGGCTTGGGGAATGGAGTTGAAGAGTTTCGAGGAAATCACCAAGGCGCCGACGATGGACTTCAAGTCCGGTGGACTTAATACGCAGGGAGCCTATGCCGATTGGTGGTGGTATACCTCCGAGCGGGTAACTCGCCATTTCAAGTGGATGACGGAGTTGGTTCATAAATACGATTCAAACCTTCCTGTAAGTGCCAAGTTGTTCAACGCCACCTTCAATCCGCAGTTCAAGCCGCCGATGCGCACCAATGAGGAACCCGTCTTCGACATGGTGCAGTACCTTGGATACGACGGAGGTTCATTCCCATTTTCCAAGCCGTACAAGGATTTCATCCGCAGCCTTGATCCCTCCAAGCCGATGGCCAATCTGGAATACAAGTTCGGGTGGCAACGGGCCAAGATGGACTTCTGGCAGGAGGCGATGGAAGGCGCCAGCGACATAAACTGGTGGTGTTGGCATCCCAAGGCAGCCTTCAGCCCAGTGCCCAGCTATGCGCGCGCGTTGCACTACGCGGCACTTGACATGTTGGATATCCAGCGTCTAATGCCAGAGGTGATGGAGTTCAATAAACTTCCTCGCGGACCAATGGTGTTTCTTTATCCCGATGCCGTTCACCCGCGTCTCTGGGAATACTTCGCGCTCAACGATGCGGCCAATCGCGCACTGACCACCATGGGCTATTCCTGTGACTACGCCAGCGAGAAACGCATCTCGCAAGGACGACTCGACGATTACCGTATGGTCATAATGCCAGCCTCCGACTTCATACGTGATGAGACCTACGCAAAGCTAACCGCATTCATTGAAAAAGGTGGAATTGCCGTTGTAATCGGAGCTATACCAGCAAATGACGAAATGAGCCGCCCCAGGAATGCATCCTTCTTTCGGCCTAAGGGGGAGGTCGAGAATTTGACGGTGGGTGATTCTAAAGCAGTAAAGTTCACAGTTGGAAAGGGAACAGTCTATCATCTGCCTGAAATTCCGAGGGAGAGCGACGGTACAGGGCATTTAAACAAAGATGCACCCAGAATCATCGAAGCCTTTCTTGAACTCGCAACCGTTGGGTCGCTGCCAAAACAACAGGTAGTGATCCGCAACATCGAGAACCGGACTATCGCCTATAAGAACACCAAGGGCGAGCAGATCTATCTGACCTACATCGCCAGCGATTGGTTGGACAGCGAGCAGGTGATTGAACCGAAGTACAACTTTAAGGTCAAGGGATGCCGGGATCTTATCACCGGCCAGGCTCTCGATCCCAAGCGAATTACAATTCCTGCGGTTGACGTCGTGCTCCTCGAATTCACCGTCGCCCAGTAAGGAGTGGACGTAATTAATGTATGTTTTTGAATTCGGTTCATCAATTTTACAAAAAGGGATGTTTCATGAAAAGTAAATATTCCGTGATCCTTGGAAATCTTGGCAACACGCGCGACAGGTTCTGCAATGGATACAAGGACAATCCTTCAACGCTTCGGATGCTTGAAAAAGCGGCGAAGATTCCGCATGTCAGGGGCATCGAACTTGTCGGGACCTGGGACGTAACTCCAGCCGGCGCGAAGAAGATGAAGAAAAGGCTGTCGGATCTAGGGCTGGAATGCGTTTCGATCATTCCGGACTTGTTTGCAGACAAGAAATACTGGAAGGGCAGCTATAGTTCGAATGATGTTAAAATACGAAAAGACGCCATCCGCTACACCAGGCAGATGTGCGACGCCGCGCGTGAGATGGAATGCAAGCTTCTGAATATTTGGCCAGGACAGGACGGGTTTGACTATCTGCTAACTTGCGATTATGGCTCGTATCGTAGTTATTTTAGGGATGCCGTCTCAGAAATTGCACAGGCATATCCTGATTTGAAGTTTGCCCTTGAGTATAAACCCAAGGAACCACGTTGTTTCAGCCTGTTGGCAAGGATGGCGGACACGCTTCTCATGTGCCAGGAGACTGGATGTAGCAATGTTGGAGTCTGCATAGATACTGGACATGCTTTTGCGGCAGGAGAATGCGTCGGGGAGTCGATAGCCCTTGCACATAGGGCAGGCAAACGGCTGTTCCACATGCATTTCAATGACAATCATGGAGTATGGGATGACGACATGATAGTTGGTGCAATCCATTCCACGGCATACCTTGAAATCCTATACTGGCTTGAGAAGACTTCTTATCCTGGATGGCTCTCGATGGATCAATATCCATATCGTGAAGATGCGGCTGGGGCAATTGGTGAAAGCATCGAATGGCTTTGCCGTTTTGATTCCATGCTCAGGAAAAACTTTTTCCGGATTGACAAGCTCATTGCTTCCGGCGATGCTGTTGAAACATCGAAATTCCTGCGTTCGCTCAAAGGATAGTCGGAAGTGGAACTTCATTACGGGAATGAGAGCCAGTTCGTTAAAGAGATAGGAAAGATAAAATAATTCACCCGACATGAAAGGGAGGTGTTGCAGATGAAGATCGCGCTAATAGTGGTAATAATTGTCTCTCTGGTGCTGTTGGTGATTCTTGTAGCTCTTTTAATCTGGAGGATGAGGAAGCGCAATTCCCGCATAAATGATAGTAAGGAACTGGAGAATATGAGGACGCATAAATTCACGAAGGAGATTTGAAATGTTCAGAAGAAAATGGGATGCGAAGTCCATAATAAACCATATCATCTCGAGATATGGCAGGACACCACTCAATTCATCCAGCTATGCTACGGCCTATCCGGCGGTATATGCGGCGGCGGAAAGGATGTTCGGATCATGGGGCGATGCCATAACGGCGTGCGGACTTGATTATGGAAGCATACGGAAATATAAAAAATGGTCCCGGAAAATAATCATGGGAGAGATCAAGCGGGCGTGCAGGACGGGCGAACCTTTGAATTCCAACCATTTCCAGAAAAACAACAAGCCCCTGTATATGGCGGCCGTAAAGAGGTTTAAGAACTGGGGCTCCGCTGTCAAGACTGCCGGTATTGATTATGATAAAGTCAGGCTCCGTAGGAAAATGGGCAGGACGGAAATAAAGGAGGAAATACTTGGACTCCACCGTCGGAAAGTCGATCTTGCATATCCGAACATGCGCGAAAACTACCAGTATCTGCTTGCTGCTGGGATGAAGAGAATTGGCGGTGGCAGCTGGGTGAAGGCCAGGGAAAAATGCGGGATACATGAGAATTACTGGCGGTATATCAAGAGAAGAGAAATGAATCCCCGGCTGAAGGAGAGCGCGTGAGGGACTGCAATGCAGATAGACGAGGATAAGCATATGGAAGAGAATGGGTGCAGTTGCGGTACCGACACGATGCCGATTCCCATTATGGATGTCGAGAGGAAGACTGTTCCTGTGATATGTCCCTGGTGCGATGCTCTTGCCGGTGTTGCCAAATGGGAGATTGAGCGTTATGGGAAAATTCAAGTTATACATAGGATATGCAGCAGGTGCATGGATTTCGTCAAACAGTGCATTGATTATCCTGATGGTAGTTCCTTCTGGCGATGAGGCATTGGTTGTCTTCATTTTTCCAGAGGGCGCGGAATCCTGATTGTTTGAATCAAGAACAAAGGAGAATGGAATATATGGGGGTATTTTTAAGAAGTCAACTTTCAAGGAAATCCAAGCTGTTACGGAACTTCATTGCTCCGGGGTGCATCGTCATTCTGTTGTCGGCCATGTGCGCTTTCGGAGGAGATGCGCCAGGA
>CAZDNQ010000133.1:0-10266 GCA_964506605.1 uncultured Victivallis sp.
GAAAATAGGGGATTAATTTATGTTTGCCGGGAAAATATCCTGCTGGACGACCTCGAGGCATTTCCTGCAGATCTTATGGACCGGGGAGATCCTCTCTCCACCTTCGATGTTGAGCTTTGCCACGCCGAATATCGTGTTGCACCATGGACACGCCACAGGAAGAGTCTTCTTCTCGATGTTCATCACTGGCAACGGTATGGTTTCAGTGTTGTTGTGTGTCTGCATTATTATGATAAATTATTAAGTTATCGTTAATATGGATAGTAATTGTATCAAAAATAAAGTTGCATGTCAATACTTTTCTAAAAGAATATCAAATTCTTTCTTTGGCTTCTTTTCTGTAACTCCTACTGTCTCCGTGCGTCTCTGTGGTAAATCTTCTGGAGTCGTTTCCCGGCATGCCTGAACGGATTAAGATAAATACGTATAGTAGACAGGGCTGCAACATGCCGCCTTCTGCTGCAGCTTTCAGCACCTCCGGAAAATTGCAGGCTGATTATCCACCGTATCTATATTCACGGTTCGTGAATAATACTGTTTAGCAGCGACATCAGGCCCGTGCTGGCGGTCAGCGCAAGCAGATTATCATCAAGAATACATGGTTTTGCAGGGAAAATTTCCAGCTTCGAGGAGAGATAGCTGTGCATCTGCCCGCCGAGATCCCTGTATCTTCCTGAATAAACTACAAAATCAACTCCGCCTAGGGCTGCGATTGCGCTTCCTGCCGCGAGCAGAATCCTGTAAAGGAAGATCCTCTTTGCGAATTCCGCAGCAGGTTCGGAAGAGGAGAAGAGCTCCCTGAAATCCATCTTCCTGCCGACCAGGCCGGCAATTCCGCCCTTCCGGGAAAGCGCATTGTTGATCTCCTCCGGACCCCATCCGAGATTCTCCGAGAGCGAGAGGATTATCAGCGGATCGATGTCACCGCATGTTGTTTCGCCCGGAAGTCCTTCGAGCGGTGTCGCGCCACCGGTCACCATCAGTGGGTTTCCGTTCATGATCGCGCAGACCTCGGGTATAGGCTCAAGGCAAATGGACAGTATTCCAGTCTTCCCGGAGTCCTTGCTCCTGCAGTATTGTGCGGCCTGTTCATGGAAGACGCCATGGTATCCGAACCGCCGCAGCGGGAATTCCTTTGCCAGGCCGGGATCGATGGCGTATATGCTTTCGCGGTCGGGCAGACGTGTGAAGAACGAGGTTTCAAAGACAAGGGATATCGGAATCCCCCGGAAATACTTTTTGAGGGAGGCGATCAGCTCGAGCAGCGCCGGAATATGCATGGGGGCGGCATTCTCTATTTTCCCCAGCTTCTCCAGGCTCTTCCGGGACAATATCTCAGGCGCCTTGAATTCCTGTCCGCCATAAGGTACGCGGATGCAGACAAGGTCCGCTGCAAATATCTTGTTCATCCTCTTCAGAGCCTTCGTGCATTCGGCTGCGATCTTCGCGGGAATTCCTTCCATGTCCCCGTCCTTCATCCAGTCCTTGAGTTCGCCGGACACGGCAGGCCTTGTGCAGGTCCTGTCGAACAGCGCGAACTCAAGTTTCGATATGTTCTGCGATATTGCTATGATGTTCATTTCAGTTTTCCTTTTCTGTTCCGATAATTCGGAGATTTATTTCACCGTGTCTCCTGCGGCTGCTTCTTTTCCCTTCAAGAGCCCGTACGTCCTCCTGGCTATTGCGATCTCCTCGTTGGTAGCGACGACCAGTATCCTGATCCTGCTGTCCTTGTGGGAGATTTCCGCCGGGAGCTTGTCTGCGCGGGCATTCTTCTCAGCGTCGATCCTGAGCCCGAAACATTCCATGCCTGAACAGACGGCCCATCTCACATGCGGAATCGTCTCGCCGATGGTGTCGGTGAATATGAGGGCGTCAGGCCTGCCTGTGACTGCGAGGTAGGAGCCGACATATTTCCTGATCCTCCATAGATACGCCTCGGCGGTCTGGCGGATCCTCTGGCTTCCGCCGTTTCCGCTTTCAAGCGCAAGTATGTCGCGGATGTCGGCTGAAGCCCCTGACATCCCGAGTACGCCGCTCTTCGTGTTCAGCAGCCGCTCCACGTCTCTGGTGCTTCCAAGGAAATGCTGTAGCAGGTTGAGTGTGAGGGCCGGATCCAGATCCCCGCACCTGGTGCTCATGACAAGCCCCTGCAGAGGGGAATATCCCATGGTGTTGTCGACGGACTTCCCGTTGACGATCGCGCAGAGGCTCGCGCCGCCGCTGCCAAGATGGCAGCTGACCGCGCTGAAAGATGAAAATGGCCTGCCGGCAATCTTCGCGGCCTCTTCGGCGACGAACTGGTGGCTTGTGCCATGGAACCCGTATTTCCTGATCTTGAGCTTCTCGGTGATCCCCTTCGGGATGCAGTATGTCGAGGCATAGTCAGGGATTGTCGCATGGAACGCGGTGTCGAATACGGCCACCGACGGAATTCCCGGATACTCCTTCCCGCAGGCGGAGATGATGTTCATCGCCGGCGGATTGTGGATCGGGGCGAGATGCTTGATATTCTCAAGCTCCTTTGACGATTCGTCGGTTATCAGCGCCGCCGAACTGAATATCCCGCCGCCGTGGACAACCCTGTGCCCTATGGCGTCCGGCGAAAGGGAGCTGTCCCTTGCAAGCAGCTTCCTCACCTCCTCGAGCGCCTCGGCATGGCTTCGCATTCCGACGGTATGGGTTTCAGTCCTCCCTCCGGCATGGTGGATGATCCGTGACGGTTCGCTTGTCTTCGGTCCGATCCTCTGGGCCTCCCCGGCCGCGAGCTCCTTTTCGTCCGGCATGGAGATGATCCTGTATTTCAAGGACGAACTCCCGCAGTTGAAAACTATTATCTTCATGGTGGAGACCCTCCTCAGATCTCGTCGGAAGTCCAGCCGCACACCGGGATTCCCGCAAGTCCGTGGACTATTGACGCCGTTCCATACGAGGATTCATATATCTTGTCGAGCAGGACATATTCGTCGGCGGAGTGAGCGCATTCCTCGTTGCCCGGGCCATAGCCGATCACCGGAATCCTGTACTCCTGTGAAAGGACGCTTCCAGCCGTGCCCATTCCGAGCCTGCCAAGTTCCCATCGGCCCGTGCGGACTTCGCATTCCGCCGCGGAAAGCGACTGGCGCGCACGCTGCATCAGGGGGCTGTAGGGATCGGTCTGCCATGCGTTGGTTACGCGCCTGACGACGGTCCTGCTTCCATTGTACATCTTCTGGTTCTCTGAAACGACCGCCACTTCCACCGCCACATTCTTTTCGTTCTGGGTGAGGACCGCGACTTCGTGGTTGAGCCAGGAGACGGCCGACTCCGGGCTTTCGCTGGATCTCAGCCTCTTTGAGATCCTCATGTCCGCCGATCTGAACCCTGAATTGTCGTTGAAGACAGGTCTGCCGATGTTCATATCCTCATCTGAAGTTATATTGTTCCTGATGGAGGATACCATGGAGAGATCGGCGCTTATGTTCCTGGCGGCGTCGGACACCTGGAACGGATTTACGCCTTCGATATGTATGTTGAGTTCGACCCATCCGTCATGTCCGTAGTAGAGTCCGTTGCCCGTAGGTTCGCCGAGTATGGCGTATCCGGCCTTAAGTCCGAGGGACGGTATCGTGTCGGTGATGAGCTTCCTCAGCCCGATGCTGCATCCGTTCTCCTCCGCCACGGTCGCGGCCATTATGACGCTGCCCTTCATCGGGAGGAGCGAACGCTTGAGTAGAGCACCGGCATAGAGCTGGGCCGCGAGGCCGCCCTTGCAGTCGCTCGCGCCCGCGCCGAATAGCTTTCCACCCTCGATTATTCCGCGGAAAGGCGACATGGTCCATTTGTCCTCGTCCGGGGCGACGGTGTCGATATGGGAGTTGAGTATGACCGCCGGCTCCGGATCCCTTCCCCTGATCACGCCGATCGCGTTTCCTGCGTCGTCTATGAATGTCTCGTCGTATCCGAGCTGCTTCATCCTGGTGCAGATGAATTCCGCGGCCTTCTTCTCGTCCAGGCTGATGCTGGATATCCTGAGGAACTCCTGTGAAAAGTCCCTTATTTCATCCCTCATCGCCTCGTTCTTCGCCTTCATTATCCAGTACATGGCAGTTCTCCTTGTTTTAGTTTTATCTTGCATATGTCCTTTAGCACCAGGCATGCCATCATGCGGTGCGAGATTCGCAAGATATTGCACGGCAAGAAGATAAAAAATAAAATAAGGTTGCATTGAGATCTTGTAAAAATGAAATTATAGTTCATATTGAAATAAAAGATATATCATAATGAAATAATAGAAGGATGAAGTGATGGCTGGATGAAAGATTCCTGGCGTCCAAGCGGCAAAGTCGCTTGGACTCCCGGCAGCAGCACCCAGCCATACACTCATGCAGGGTGTTCAAATGAAAGCCGCTGATCTCAAGCTCGACGAGCTGGTGAAGTTCTCCGAGGGGCTCCTGAGCCTCCACGGGCGCAGGCTGATATTCCATGACGTCCATGCGTTCGGGCAGTTCCGCAAGGATCTGGTGGACATGGTCGGATCCGAATACGCCAGGAAGGTTCTTACGAGGTACGGATATTTCTGGGGGCAAGCCGACGCCGCCGCGATGAAGAGGATATTCAAGTGGGAGGACAGGACCGAATGGCTGAAGGCTGGAGCGCGGCTCCAGACATTGCAGGGTGTTGCGGGCACGCAGATCAGGATAGTCGAACTCGATGAGATGAACAGGACATGCCGTATAGAATATGTATGGCATAATTCCGGCGAGGCGGAGGAGCATCTTTCACAGTTCGGGCAGGCGGACAGCCCGGTATGCTGGATCCTTTCCGGATATGCGAGCGGATATTCGTCGTTCTGCCTTGGTTTCAAGGTCTATTTCATCGAGAGGAAGTGCAGGGCGGCCGGGGCGAGGGCATGCATAGCCGAAGGGCTGGACGAGAAGTCCGCCGGAGATGAACTGCGCAAATACATCCCGTTTTTTGAAGCGGAGGACATAAGCCTCAAGGTTGACACCCTGACAAGGGAGCTGCAGCGGAAGGACCGTGAGATCTCGAAGCAGAAGCTGATGATAGAGAAGCTCGGGCATGTGCCTGAACTTGATGCCGTGGAAGTCCACAGCGCCTCCTTCAGAAAGGTGATGGAAATAGTCTCGCGTGTCGCACGGTTCGACACCTCGGTCCTTGTCACAGGAGAGAGCGGGACCGGAAAGGAAGTAGTCTCCAGGAACATCCACAGGCTCTCGTCGAGACGCGAAAAAAGTTTCATCGCCGTAAACTGCAGCGCGCTCCCTGAGACCCTGCTTGAAGGTGAGCTTTTCGGATACAAGGCCGGAGCGTTTACCGGCGCGGTCAGGGACAGGATCGGGCTCCTGGAGCAGGCGGACAAGGGGACGGTGCTGCTCGACGAGATCGGCGATGTCTCGCAGGAGATGCAGGTCAAGCTGCTGCGCGTCCTGCAGGAGAGGGAGATCGTGAGGCTCGGTGAAAACATGCCGAGGAAGATAGACGTGAGGATAATCGCCGCTACGAACAGAAACCTGAGGGATGATGTCGCCAGCGGCCGCTTCCGCGAGGATCTATATTACCGGCTTGCTGTCGTGACCATAGAGCTTCCACCGCTCAGGGAAAGGAAGGAGGACATACTGCCGCTTGCGCGCAGCCTTGTGAAGAAAATTTCCAAAAAGCTGAAGCTGCCGAACCTGAAGCTCGATGCAAAATGCCTCGACTACCTGATGGAGTACGGCTGGCCCGGCAATGTCCGGGAGCTTGAAAATGTCATAGAGAGGGCGGCGGTCTTCTCCGGGGACGGAGCGATATTCCCGGAACACCTGCCTAAGAATCTTGTCGCTTCCGGAATCAGGAACGGGACATTGAATGGGACGACTCTCGCGTCGGTGGAAAGGGGGCACATTCTTTCAGTGCTGGAGAAGACCGGCGGCAACAAGACCAGGGCGGCTGAGATACTCGGCATAGGCGCCGCCACCCTCTGGCGCAGGCTGAAGGAGATGGGGAAGGAGACCTGAGATTCGCCGGCTATTTCTTTTCCGAGCTTATCTCGTCGACAACCGTCTTGAGGTGTTTTTCAGTCTCCTGGCAGAGCCTTGCCATGACCTTTGCTATCTCGTCCGGCGCGGCGGCCTTCATCCTTGAGAACTGCCTTTCTATAAGGGCGCTTTCAAGATCCCTGGCGGTCGAGAGAGCCTGCATGTAGGTGATGCCGCCTTCCATGGCCTTCTGGATCTGGTCTTCGACGTATCTTATTGAGTTTGAAATAGACTGGGGCTTGAGATTGCTTTCATTATCGAGCCATCGTATTATTGACGGATATGGGCGCAGCGACATCAGCCAGTCAGCATGGTTCTGTTCGTCGTCCGCAAGCTTCCGCCATATGGCCTCGTGGTCCTTGAAGATGGAGGTGTAAATGGTGTAGAGCTTCTTGAGGACCAGTTCGTGCTCGGCCAGCAGTTCAAGTACATCATTTGTTTCATCCATATGCAATTCCTCCTTGGAGAATACCGCAATGGCGCAGTTTCAGTGCTCGAATACGACGGTCTTGGCCTCGACGCCGGCGATGGCATTGAGCTCGGACGATACTCTGCCGCATATTCTGCCTGCACCGACCAGTTCGAGGAGGATGAGCCCGTTCGGGGAGGCGGTCCTGCCTTTGGCCTCATGGAGTCCGATGCGCGTCTTGATGAATCCACCGTATTTAGTGAGGATGGACTGGACCCTTGAGGCCTGTTTTGCGCGGTCTGTCACATGGACTGCGACGATGATGTGGTCTTCCTTCTTCTTCGGCATTTTGAACCCCCGTTGTTGTTTTGAACCTGAATCCTATTTTGCAGATACAAGTCTGACTTCCAGCCTGCATCCGACGGCGTGTGCGTAGCGTTTCAGAGTGCTGAACGATGGGGAAGCCACCTTCCTGAATCCAATGGATTCAATCCTGGCGACCGCCGGGCGGAGAGTTCCCATTCGTTCAGCAACCTGGTTTTGAGTAAGATGGGCCTTTTCCCTGGCCTTTAGAAGCGATTTGACCAGGGCGAATTCCTCTTCGAGCTGTCCATATGCCTTTTTGAAAGTCTTGTTCTTCAGCTTCCTTTCAATCTCCTTCCTGTGGTCGCAGGGTATTGGATTGAACTTATCTCCACGCATTTTTCACCTCTCTTAACCGTCTTCTGGCCTTTTCCATTTCCTTTGCCGGAGTCTGCTGGGTTTTCTTGACAAACGAGTGGAGGAGAATGATTCTTCCTGCATTCATTGTGCAATAGAATACCCTTCCAATCCCTTCCTGTCCATGCGCCCTTATTTCAAACAGTCCTTCGCCCATCGGTTTCGTATGGGGAAGCCCTATGTCAGGGCCATATTCTATCATCAGGCCCCTTATCCTTGCGAACGAGGCGTAAATCCCAGGAGGCAGAGAATCAATTTCCTTCCGGACTCTCTCGTTATAATAGAAAAACTGATACATCCCCCGCGAATGCCCCTTTCTAAGATATTGCCATGATATTAAGTAACATATATGTTACACAATGTCAAGTGGATTTTTAAAAAAGCCGCAGACGCCTCTGTAATTTCCGGAGAATTCCCGCTTGTTGCCGGATCCGGTTCAGCGGGCTTTTCCTTCCGCCCTGGCGCACGCCTTGTACGCCCACAGGAGGCCGAGGCTGCCGGATATTATGTCGGTCGCGAGTCGGCCGGCGAACAGGCCCTTCACTCCTCCGAGATATACGCCGAGGTAGGACAGGGGTATGAGAAGGACCAGTACCCTTATGGCGTTGAGCATGGTCGATGACTTCGGATGGTGCAGCCCTGTCAGGAAGAATCCGCAGTACCTGTGCACCTCCATCATCCCGTATCCGAAGGATATGATCCGGATATAGGAGATTATTATTTCCGATACCTTTGCATCCGATGTGAACGCAGCCGCCAGCAGCGGCGCCGACATGAAGAAGATTATTGCGATGATGAAACCGTAGATTATCGCGAATTTGGCCGAGACATCCATCGCCTCCTTGATCCTGTCAATCCTGCCGGCGCCGAAGTTCTGGCTCACGAAAGGCATGAGCGACATCCCCAGCGACATCGGAATAATGAATGCGAACATCTCGATGCGTCCGGCCGCGCCCGCCGCCGCCACCGCCTCGTTCCCGATGCCGCTCAGGATTTTGGTTATGACCGTCGAGGATATCGGCATGAGGATCATGCTCAGCATGCCGGGTATTCCAAATGACAGGATTTTCCTCAGGGAATCGCCGAACCCCTTGAAATTGAAATGGGCGAAGTCCAGCAGCCTGTGCCGCCGGTACAGGAGGAAAAGCAGCCATGATACCGAGATGGTCTGGGCTATGACAGTCGCCAGCGCGGAACCCGCGATTCCCATCGCCGGAAATCCGAGCCATCCGAATATCAGGATCGGGTTCAGGACAAGGTTTATCAGAGGCCCTGTCATCATCACGCGGCTTGCGGATTTCGAATCCCCGGACGAGATCAGTATTCCATTTCCCATCATTGGAATCGACATTGTGACCGCCCCGAAATACCAGATCCCCATGAACTGCCTGACAAGCGGAAGTGTTGAACTGTCAGCGCCCAGCCAGGCGAATACCGGGTCGATGGTGAAATATCCGATGAATGTAAGGACCAGTGTTATGGAAAGGATCAGCATGACGCCATGCGTGGTGGTGCGAGATGCCAGCCCGTGGTCGTTGCGCCCAAGCGCGTGCGACATGAGGGTCGTCACTCCGGTCCCGATGCCGCCCGCCACGCAAGTGAGCATCATTATTACTGGAAAGGTGAATCCGATCGCAGCCATAGGAAGCGTGCCGAGACGCGACACGAACCACATGTCGGTCAGGCTGTACGCATTCATCGCGAAGGTGCCCGCGAGCATCGGGAAGGCCATGCCGAACAGGGTGCTCTTCACATCCCTGTATACCAGCACCGACTCCTTCCTTCCGCCCGTATCTGAGTGATTTGCTTCAGGTTCTTCCATTACTGCCGTGTCCTGCCTCCGCCGTGTCCGCCATCATCCATTGGCATTCCCCTGCTGACGTTTTCGCCGCCGGGGACCGAGGGGAAACTGTCGCCCTGCCTTGAAGGTCCCTGCCATCCGACTATCGGTGAAGACGGGACTTTCACATGGTCCGGATATGAGGATTCGGAAACGCGTCTGTCATTTTGGATGTTGGATTGTCCTGAGCGTTCCGCCTGATCCTGCGTCGCGCGTTCAGGCTGCTGCCTGGACTCCCAGCGGGTTCTTTCCTCGCGGTACTGCTGCACTTCCGAACCCTGCTTCGAATACTTCTTCTGGACTTCGGTGTCCATGTGCTCATATCTCTGATCCATCTTCTTCTCCGACACGACATCTGACATGGGCTGCGCCAGCCTTACGTTGTTTCTCTGCGGCTCCTTCACCTTCATGACCCTGGATTCCTGGTCATGGTACGTCACCGCAGGACGCAGTTCCCTGTTGTCCCGGCGGGTCTCGTAGTTCCTGCGCTCATTGTCCTCCCATCTCGGATCCTTCTGCCTTCCAGCCCATCTGTCATGTTCGAAAATTGGATCGTAGCAGGCATGCCTCCTTGCATCACTGAAACGCGGGAGGATGCCGACCCGTAGATATATGTCGTCATAATAGTCTCCAAAATAATAATGGGAATACCTGGGGCATGTGAACAGGTTCACCTTCAACAGGCCGATATCTATCACTATCCCCAGCGAGATCGAGAATCCCGGACGCGGTACAAATGTCCTGGGAAAACAGACTGGCGCATAAAGCACGCCCCTGTGCTCCAGCGAGTAGTCCCAATGCCCTCCGACAAATACATAGCCGTGCGGAGTCCACGCATAACGCGAAGGAATCCATATCCATCCGGGCTGTTCCTGAAGCCAGTATCCGGGACGCCAGACATACTGCCCATGCGACCAGTACCAGCAGCCCGGCACCCATACTACATCGCTTGAAGGCGCTAGCCCCGCCGGTTCAATGTCGGGAACCGCAGGCGGATCCTTCACATATTCGAATTCCCCTGCGCCAGCCTGTATCCAGAACCCGGAAACCCATTTCCATCCCTTGCCAACCTTGGCCCAGTATCCGGGAACCCATGACATCTTCGGCGGTGCGGCACGCCAGCAGCCGCTGACCCAGATGAATCCGTTCCTGTCGGTGTCCCAGCCCCAGTATCCCGGAACCCAGGCGAACTGTTCCCCGGCTGGCTTGTCAGGGGCAGGCAGTTCCTGGATGTTGTCCGGCGGCTGTACCGAAATAACTACGCCTTCCTCCTCCTG
>CAZDNQ010000134.1:0-10253 GCA_964506605.1 uncultured Victivallis sp.
CACGCTGTCGCACCATGGGCATATCAGGGGTATGTTCTTCATGGCAAGATCTTTTACCGGAATGGGCATAGTATCCGTAATGCAGAATCCCCCGGAACCTTCAAGCAATCCGCTGCTCATGCGCTCTCCATCATCTGTTCGCCGGTATCATTTTTCCGACTGTACATCCTATAATTGAGGCATATCCCGCATTTCTTGCGCGCCTCAGTCCAGCTGCCGCCGCCAAGTTTTTTCATACCAGCTGCAAGAAGGTAATGGTAGTTTTCCCGCATGTTTGGATAGGCGAGATCGACTCCACTGCGATACAAAGCCAGAATTTCCTCCCTTATGTCTTTCCTGCTCAATTTCCTCCGGAGCCTGATTTTCCCGTACTCAGCACCGACGGCGTCCAGGGCACTGCCCCAGTTCCCAAACCTCTTGATCGCCGCCATATACAGTGGCTTGTCGTTCTTCTGGATATGGTTGGAATTCAATGGCTGTTTAGCCTCGTGCATCTTTATTATCTCATCAATGACTGTTTCCCTGGACCATACCCGATATTTCCTTATTTTACCGTAGTCCAGCCCACAACACCCAATTGCGCATCCCCAAGAACCGAATATGCGTTCCGCAGCCGCATAAACATCCGGATAGGTTCTTGCATAGTAATGTGAGTTCAGAGACTTCCTTCCTCTCCTTGACAGGATATGGTTTATTATTGACCTGCCATTCCATTTTCTTATGAACATCTTGTCCTCCCTGTTGTTTTAAACTATAACTCTCGCATACCGCCATCTCATTCCAGCAAAATGCACCTTTTACGTCTTCACAAGAAAGGCTCCAGCTCTGGAAGGCATCAGTGCATTACAGCTGCTATTTCGCCGGAGTCTTAGGCTCTGCCTTGACCGTGGCGCTTGCCTTTCCCAGCCTGTCCAGATAGGGTTGGCGCAGTGATAGACTGAGCCTGTTAATAAAAAATTTGGCGTCGGCGGCAAAGTCGGAGGCATATTTGTCTTTGGATTTAACCTCTGCAATAGCAGTGTATTTTTCCGCAAGCTTTATATTCTGATCATTCCAGCCTAGATTCAACAGCACCGATGAGCCTTTGTTGGCCATGGACTGCGTCACGGCCTTGCCATAAATCCTGATGTCATCGGACACAGTGATTCCTGAAATCAGAAATGACAGTTCCTTGAATCTGAAGGCCGGATCATCGCCTATGGCGATGTCGAAAATCACTTTCGTTCCCGGTTTCGACCCGGGTCCGTCCTCTACTGTGGAAATTGATCTTGTTATAGCCGTATTCTGCTTCATGTAATTGTATTGCCATATCTCGTCGATTGTTGCCGGCCACACGCTGTCATCGCCTTTTGCGCCATATGTCTTATGCAGCCATTCGAGATATCCCTGGCAGAAGGTTGGCACTAAATCGGCACAGACCTCATGTGTTCCGAAGTGGACCAGGGCTCCACTGCGTTTCATCGCCTGCGTATCCGCCTGGGCTTTTTCCATTCCGAAGTAGCGCGGCAGTACCAGCTTATTCAAATCCAGGTCGTTTTTCCTGAGATCCAGCTTGTCCTGGGGATATTTCTGATATACTCCGTTGTCGGTGACTCCGCATTTGATTTCCTGCAAGGCGGCGGCAGCTTCGATATAGCGGTTGTCGCCGTTCGGACGGATTTCAACCGTAGGATAAATACCGAGTTTCTTGTTCAGGAAATCAAGATTCTCGCGCAGGGACGTATAGGGTTCCTTTGAGGTTCCGGACTCATGACAGTATACGCCACCGCCAAAGTCGAAGAATGACTGAAGTTCCGCTTCAGAGATGTAGGGGCTAAGAGGTCCTCCTGCCGCAGGCACCCATACATTCATCGGCGCCACTCCGAACTTGAAAGGAACTGGATTGCCGCAGCCATCGGTCGCACCCTTGTATTCGCCCGCATAGATACCTTGTCTGTATTCAGCATCAGTATCGTCATGGTAGTAATATCCCTTGTCGTTCCCATACAGGAATACAGTCTTGCGGGTTGACGTGAACCTGTTGTTGACGTATCGCTGCAGGTAGGAATAGAATCCGGTATGGCCGTCGTCACCGGTGAAGGCAATAGCCCAGTCCTTGTTGTATTTCAGCGGAGCAATAGATAGCTGAACCTTCTCCGCCCTCGAAGCATCTGGCAGATTGATCACAACTCGAAAGGTTTCCTTGCAACCTGTCGGACCTGCGTTCATCGGATTCGCCCCGCCATGCGCTGCAGCTGCAAAACCAAATGAGACTGCGGCCATGATAGCTGACCACAACATGTTTTTCTTCATGACAATCCTCAATTTTTATATTTTAACCTGTTTCAATATTCCCAGCCTATCCACAAAATCTATAAACACGCACATGGCAGGCGAATATCCCTCGGAAGTCGAGAATTCCCATGTCCATGGTTCCTCATCTTATAATTTCATTCAGGCATCAGAAGTGACGGGGTTGTCAGTATTCTTCTATTATGGTTTCGAACGGCTTCCAAGTATCGGATGCTCCCGGATGTCCCCAATAAAATGCGTTGCTTGCCGGGTCGGTGTCTAGGCTTTCAGATGTAAGATGCTGACGGTATTTTGCTTTCATTAGAACCGCGCCATGCCCGTCAAGGAAGACGGTTGGACGCGGGCCAAGCGCCCTATGCCAGCTCGAAGCCGGTGACCAGTCGATAATCCAGCCGGAGGAAAAATCACCCGGAGAAATGAAATCATCAGGATTTCCTGATCTTCCCCGCGAACAGTAATGGATGGGTTTTTGCGAAGGCTTGTTATAATAAGTCAGCTTGAGCGCCGGGGAGATGTCCGGTTCGCTTTCCTGGTAGATCCTAGATCCGGTATAGGAATTCAATTCGCGCTGATTTGTATTATTGCCATGCTTGTATCTCTGGTTGCTGCCATCCATGTAGACGTACATGTTCGAGCTTGGACAGAGGAAGATGCCGCCTATCACCTTTGAGTTGTTTGAAGGCCAGTTGAAGCCGACATGGTCCGCCAAGAGTTTTTCCAGACGCATTCCACGTCCATTGTCCCAGGCTCCGCGATCGGCGGGAGCAGGATATGGAAGAGTGTTATCGTTGTCTCCAGCATAGCTGTTTTGCGCAAGTCCTATCTGTTTAAGATTCGATAGGCACAGGAGACGTCTTGCAGAATCCTTTGCATTTTTCAGTGCCGGCAGCAGCATCGCCGCGAGAATTGCGATGATCGCAATGACTACAAGCAGCTCGATCAGCGTAAATCTGTTTTCGACGGCCAACTGCAGATTTTCCATGCCAGGCTGGTACGGACAGTCTTTTTTATTTTTTGTTTCCAAATCACCAATTCTTCTTCGACTTGAAAGTCTCGAAGGACATGTTGGCAACCGCCAATTGTAAATGGAGCTCGCGATAAAATTATACAAAACATGCTGTAAACTTGTCATTTCACCCTCCTTAATTGCCTTGTAAATGATTATTCATGCTCTATTATAAACAAATTATAAATTGAATGCCATATGAAAATATCTAAATAGAATATCAAAACTTGCTATAAAGTATCTATTCATGCTATTCAAATATAAGGAGATATCTTACTTTTCGGAGTTGTTCGCCTTCGGTAAAGAGGGAGGCGGCGATGCTACGCCGCTGCCTGCGATGCTGCTTTCCTGCGGACACAGTCAGGCCGCCCAGTATCCCGGTTATCTTTGCGACGGACAGCATCCTGCGATTATCCCGTCGGTGATATGGCAATATACCTTGGCCGGCGAGGGAGTGTTGGATTTCGAGGAAACTCGAGGCATCAAATTGGTTCCTGGAACGCTGATGCTGCTTACCGCTCCTCATAAGTTCCGCTATTATCCTGCGAAGCCGGAGGGAGAATGGGAGTTTCTGTTCATTTGCATGAACGGAGATTTGGCTCTCCGTTTATGCCGCGAACTTATGACTCTGCATGGACCAGTGAACCAGTTGCCTGTTGATTCTTTGGCTTTGGACTCAGCCCGTGGCCTTATGTCGCAAGCCCGGGATCAGAAAATTTCCTGCCGCTGGACGGCATCTCTCCTGGCCTACGATCTGATAATGAAAACAGCCATGGAGCTTTCAGCGTGCGCCTCTGTCCGGTCATATCCACCCTTCATCCAGCGTGCGTTTGAATATTGCGAGAGTCACGCCGATCGTCCACTTCCCGTTGAAGTCCTGGCAAAGGCCGCCGGTCTCAGCCAATACCATTTCGTCCGACAGTTCAAGGCTAATGTAGGTATTCCACCAAGCGAATATATTCGGGAACTCCGGCTGTGTCGCGCCCGTCACCTCCTGCAGATGTCATCTGTCAGCGTCAAGGAAATCGCCGAAGCCTGCGGGTTCGTCAGCGCCAACCATTTCTCCAGGATCTTCCGGTCCAGGTTTGGAATGGCTCCAGGTAAAATCCGCAAGGCAAGATAGAACCAGTCCATAAATGATTCTTATGGACGGCTTGATGATACAAGCGCTGATGTCACCGATTAGTAACACCTCGTCGCCGGCTACAGTTTTATCAAGGCCTCCGCATTGCTGTCAGGCTTTTAAAATCAGTTCTTCTGTCCTGTTCAGAACTACGCTTTTCTCAAGCCGTACGGAGGTGTCAAAGATTGGACAATCCAGAAATATATACTCAACGCCTTGTCCATGAAGAATTTAAAATGGTAGCGGGGGTTGGAAACGTTACGCATAATTTATAAAACGCTGCAAATCAATAAGTTTCAAAGCGTTAACCAAAGCCATCATTTTTCAACTTATCTCAAAATGCCTCATTTTCAATCAACTTTATGTCAAAAACTGGTCAAAGTTTTTTTGAGGCTAAATGAAAATCATTATTTCTATCCTTATTGCATCCAAGAAATGAACGGTTTTTTGAAATACCATGGCCCTTCGATGATATCAATTCCCAAGTTTTTCCAAAGGTTCAACGGCATCTTTTAGCAAACGCGCTCCAGCAATTTGCAGTTGCTTCAATGTGGGAGGATTAGATGCCAAAAGACCATTGATGCACGTGTGATGAGCTTCATCCAAGTCTTGCCTGCTATCAAGCAATTTTCTCAACCCAGAGCCAGCCCTATGGGCCAACTTGAGCCAGTCATTTGGAAAACGGGATTGCAGGGCTGTTTTCCAGATGTCTGGCCAATCTAACAAGATATCTTCGTTTTGCCTTATACTCAAATGTGCAATAGCAAGCACTCGTCCCAAGTCCTTGTTACTACGTTTAATTTCTCGGCTTGCAATTAGTGCAGACATGGTTGCGGATCCAATTTTTGGATGTTCGAGCATGTTGGCAAGCACCATCATCTCAGGTCTTGCAATCGAAATGCCCATTTCGGTGGATAGCGGTTTATAATCAGTCAAAGAAAGAAACCTGAAAGTGCATAGACCAAAATACCCATGTTTAGTTTTCAGTCGAATCCACTCCTTCTTGCAATCTGCCGATGATTTTGGTACAGCAAGAAGTTCAATAAACCATTTGGATCTGCCAGGAGGAAACAATCGTACTGCAGGAAGATCCCTATTCTTCGTAGTGCTTTTGCCTGGACTTTTCCATTTATCATTAGTTTTGAATTGCCAGCCAGCATCCAGAAGCTGTTCGGCAACGGATTTTCCGGCATTTACAGCTTGAAGATGCGGTGAAAGAAGACAGTCGGCATCCTTCGTCCGAACAAACATCGCATCCTTACCTGTGAAGAAGTTATATCCCGCAGCCAAGCTTCCGATGATGATGATATTCTTTTTGCACTTTTTAGGAATTGCATTAGCAATCTCCTCAAGCACGGCTTGTGGACAAACTTTTTTCATTGCATCTGGATACTTATTCATTATATTTCTTCCTTTGGTCTTAAGGCATTTAGGAATTCCAGTGCCTGTGATTCAAGGCGCATCTCATGTAGATCAAGAAGACATTCAACCGGATCGGCCCATGAAGCCCCATTAGGCTCGATCTTAAAGAATGAATCTCTTCTGCGAATGAAGTGCAACACCAAAACAGCAGGAATGTCCGGGGCATCTTCCCTTTTCAGCGCTGGATCCAAAAGCTCAATGAAAGTGATATCCATGTTTTTATCGGGACAATGCACCGAAAGATCCAATCGCGGTGTCCCAACCAAGTCAATTTCCGGATAGAATTGTCTTGCACCAAGTATTCCGCCAACAGCAATCTCAGGATGCCCCATTTTTTTAATCCTCTGCAACATTGATTCAATCGAACGCGGCTGACCGGAGGAATCTATAAATCTCCTGGTTACACGTGATTTCTTTGATATAGCGATAAGCCTGGCCCAGTCGTCTTTTGGGAAATACCTAAGTTCAACTCTTCGATCGGAGAGTCTTACAATTGCATTTCCTAAACTCTCCAGCGTATTCGCCACTGTCCGATAGTTGCACCCTGCTGTTTCTGCAATCCAGTTTGAAGTCATAGGCCCTTTTTTCATGAGCCACTGGTAGATAAGTATTTTAATAACTTCAAAATTAAAATCGGGGTTGGGCAACAGGATTCCGTCGCAGGTCAGTTCATCTTTACAGATAAGCTTCAATTCATCACAGAGTTTTGGATCCGGGGGTGTTGGAATGCCATAGATATGACCAGTTTTGTAAACAAATATCTTCAGACGGCTAATTATATCATGACGAAAAATCCTTTCAACTTTCTCCCATTCCTCAAAAAGTCGCGATTCGGTTAAACTTGGATCAATAAGAAACAAAAATCCATGCAATCCTGGTTTTTCAGCCAATGCATGAGCTAATTGAAAAAGGCCATCTCTTACTCCACGAATAGCTTGAAGACGTGTCTTGACTTCAATCCAGACGCCTTCCCCTTTCCAGTCTGGCAGATACGAATTTGAATGCCTGCCCTGTTCTGTTTTTTTGAATTTCATAATAACTACTATAATACATATGAATTGCAATTGCAAGTCAACATTGTAGTTGCAATGCATTATTGCACATGCAAGTCAATTTTCACCATATGATTGAAATATCCGTAAACTATACGGAATGGCAAGACATTTTCGAGCAAGTTTTCTTCTTCCCAGGCAGGCTGTCCAGCGGCGGGAGGGGATTGTCCTTCATGATCCTGTCAAGGCTTGTAGAGATATCCCTGGACATTTTCTTTAGCGCAGATGCGTCTGAGGCCTTCCGGTCCGAGCTTCCTGTTCGGGTTGAGGTTGAGTCCACAGATTTCCCCTGCTGTGAAGTATTCGATTTCATTGCCTGTGATTTCCTTGATGGTTTCATTGTTTATTTTATACTCGTTCCTGAACTTTTCAATAAGTCCGTCCGAAGGTTTTATCTGGTGCGTGTAGCGCGACGCGAGGGTCGTCACCAGGACGACGTTCCCTCCTTGCGCGACTATGTGTTCCATGAGCGACATTACGGTTCTCCCAAATGTGTATGCGTCGTCGACAAGGATGTACTTTGACCTCTTATCCGGAATCTTTCCGTCATAGACAACTTTGTTGGCAAGGCGGAATGAATGCCCGAGCCCGGTGTTAGGGGAACTCACCTTGACAATGTCGTCAAGGACTCTGGCTGTCGATCCGGATATCTCCGAATAATAGCTGCTGAGGATTCTGGCGTAGGCGTATGGAATGGCGTTGATGCTCCATTTCCTCTCGGAATTGATCACCGGGACAAAACAGACGGGCTCATTGTTGTTCAGCCATGAAAATATCTCAAGAATCCTCTCCCTTCCAACATCGTTGCACATGACCTTCCTGACAACGTCATATGCGGCATCGGCATCACCATCGTACTTCGCCTTGTAATATCCGGGAATGCCCTTCAGGTTCAGAAGGCTTGTCCTGGCAAAGTTCTTCTGGAGCGATGGTGGAAGTTCAGTGGTCTTGATTGTCCTTTTATCCATAGGTGTCTCATATCACATTTGAATAGGCCGCCTGCTGTGCCGGCATTGGATGGATGTACCTGCTAGCGTCAATGACATTCCGTTTGTCCTGCGTATTCCTGATATCCTCGACGATCTGCTCAAGTTCCAGATGTTTCACCGCAAACTGGATTCCGGAAGAGATGGATTCCATCTTCTCCTTGATGTCCTTGCCGGAGTTCCCCCACTTTTTAAGATAGAACTCCGACTTGTTCTCGATCCCGAACATAGATGACAGGGCGTATGAAAATGCCTCCGCCTCGCCTTCTATATATCCCCGCTGGTTATGCTCGCTGACATACTGGATTTCATTGTTGAGGAACTTTTTCCCATGAAGGATATGATGCCCATATTCATGGAACAATGATGATAGCTGCATTGCGGGAGTACGGAGCGGATTGCTGTTGATGCAGATTTCGGCGGTCCTGTGGTCGTACATTCCGCCAAGATCCGGACGCAGCTCGGAACTGAAAAGGACATTTATTCCCTTGTCCCGGATTTTCACGGCGATCTTCTCAAGAATCCTCTCGTCGATCACGGCGGACACGTCCCTATACTGTGGCTTCTCCTTGAATGCACCAACTTCTATTGCGGTGGTCTGCCTGACATCGAACACTGTTCCGGTGGTGAACGCCATTCTCCTGACCGGCTTTCCATCCTTGTCCATCAAAGGGACTTTGTCCCCCTTTTCATCGAGCCTGAAAGAACCATCTTCTTTTCTCTGGTAGACGTTCAGGGCCAGCGGGACAAGGATGCTAAACCCTTTTTCGCCCCTCTTCACATGGACGTTCTCGCCGCTTTTCCCCTTGAGTCCTGCCCAGGTCCTGAATCCAGCGACCTGTTCGACAGGATAACTCCTCCTCATGGCCTCGGTGTATATGAGAAGCTGGTTGAAGAGCGAGTATGTATAGAACCTTGTCGAAAACTTCAGGTACTCCCTTATTTGCCTCTCCGTCTCATCGGAATCAAGATTCTTCGACAATATCTCAAGCTTCTCGTTGATCTTCTTCAGGAGCGAGTTGTCATCCTTCTTAATCGAATAATCCTCCTTCCCCTCCCTCAGCCCCATGTTCTGGACGTTGCTGCGCAGGCTGAGATTGTTCTCGGCGAAGCTGAAATATCTGTCAAATTTCCCGACGATCAGATGGTCGATCACCTTCATGTCGAAGAATGAGAGGCAGTCCGCAATCGCCTGGGTAAGCCTGATGTCGTCGTTTGAAGGGGCGCAGATTCCGGTCGGATGGTTGTGACCAATTATGATGGACGACGCGTTCAGGTACAGCGCCTTTTTCATGACTTCCCGGGGATAGACTATGGAATGATCGACCGTGCCGGAGGCGATTGTCTCACTTTTTATAAGATGGTTTTTCGCATTGAGGAACATAACCTCCATCTTTTCGACATTGGAATCCTGATGCTTCAACCGGAAATAATCCGCCACCTTCTGAGGGGAGGAATACGCCTCGGAGCTCCGCATGTCCTCTTCAAGAAATGACTTGCTCAGAGCCTGGATTGCTCCGATGCGTTTCCTCTCATCATCCGTAAAAATGCCGGATACCTTGTCTGACTGGAGGAAAACATCCGAAAGAGATATTGACTGATCGTTTATCTGCTTCATCTTCTGCGGTATGTTCCTGCAGTCGGCAAGGGTGAGCAGGAGCCTTATCCTGTCCTCCTTCGCCAGCGCATCATATCCGGTCTCACTGAGCCTTTCCGCGATGTTCATTTTTTCATCTCCCCGGCGATTATGATGAACATCTCAAGGGACTCAGAGAACTTCCTCAAGATGTCCTCCCTTGGTTTCCTGTTTCCGAAGATCCCATCGTTCATCACGAGCAGGATTGCTGACATGGCCTCGATCTGGCTTGCCGCCTCAAGATAGAGCGCATCGGTCCCATGCAACTCCCTTGTAACAGCCCTGCCGTCCGGATCAACTCCGGATATCTCATGCCATCTCATGCCTATCTTCGCACAGGCCGATTCCGCCGGTGCGGAATCCTGAAACATTCCGGCCTGAGCCCTGAACTCATTGCCGTAGGCTTCGACAAGATCGCCTTCCGATAGTTCGTCCATTGGAATAATATCGCCTTTTTCATCCTCGATAAGCCATCCCGGAACAGGCATCCCCTGGAAGAACGCCTGTTCGGTGGAAGGCCTGCCATACATTGATCTTATAATCCCTTTCATCTCCATCCCCTTGTTGAAATCCAAAAAGAACGGACGGCGTCCGCTGCCAACTGGAAAGAATTTACGGCCGCCGTCCGGGGTGGGTCATATGCCGATGCCTGCCGATGCCTGGATCTCCTTGTTCGTCCTGATGGAGCGGAACGGCTCGATCACATTTGCGTTCCTCTCCCTGATCTTCTCTATCA
>CAZDNQ010000135.1:0-10236 GCA_964506605.1 uncultured Victivallis sp.
CCACCGGCGACCGCGCCAAGGTGAGATGCTACGGCGCCGACGACGTGCGCGAAGGCGTCGCAATTAACCATCATGAAGGAGTTGACGTCTCCATCACCGGCAATTCCACCAATCCCACTCGCTTCCAGCACCCGGTCGCAGGCACCTACAAGAAGGAATGCCTCGAACAGGGCAAGAAATATTTCTCCGTCGCGAGCGGCGGAGGAACAGGACGCACGCTCCACCCTGACAACATGGCGGCAGGTCCTGCCTCATATGGCATGACGGATACCATGGGGCGCATGCACTCCGACGCCCAGTTCGCAGGTTCGTCCTCTGTCCCTGCCCATGTTGAGATGATGGGTCTGATCGGGATGGGCAACAATCCGATGGTCGGTGCTTCAGTTGCTGTCGCAGTTGCGATAGAACAGACTTCAGCCAAGAAATAAGGCTTCACATCGGATTTGCGGATTCCGCAGGAAAATAGAAGGCCGATGCCCCTCCATGGGCATCGGCCTCTCTGTCTCTTTTACTTCCTCCTGCTCCTCAGCCAATGAGCATGCAAGAGGAAGCAATTTTGTGTCTTTTTCATATATTATAGAACGAAAGATTCATTTTAAGTTTTTCGTCAGGCTATCAGCCTGAACTTGGAGTGCTGAAGCGAAGGCTTTGCGTAGATTCAGCCTTGTTCCCTGCGAAGCAATCTTCGCAGAAGAAAGGCGGTATCTTCGCTACCGCACTCCAAGTGATTCGTTTCGCTCATCAAAGAATATATGCTTGTATAAAAATCTTCACTGGTATGTTTTATTGCCGGTCCTGATCCAGCCTGCGGGATGGCGGCCGCCGGGATCGCGGTGGGTCCAATGCATCACTCCGCCCTGGGGAGTCCATTCGTATTCGCCTTTGAATGATATCTTGTCTCCAGCCTTGAGGGGACTTATTCTCGGTGAGATGTCTATGTTGTGAGCGAACAGCAGGGACTGTCCGGATTTCAGTTTTACAATGAATTTCTGATGCCTGATTCCCTGCGTGTCGTCCGGCAGGACCTTCGTGACTGTTCCTTCCCCTTGGAGCTGCAGGTCTCTGGCCTTGTCTTCCATCGCCTTTGCGAAATCCGCATCTGTGCCGCTGGACTGTTCAGAAACGGATACCTTGGCTGCCGGTGATGGATTATGTCCTGACGGGGGCTTGACGCGGTTCATCAGCACTGCTATGCCGACAAGCAGGACAAGAGGCAGAAGGATCAGAGTTTTTTTCATAGGTTATAAAACCAAAAGATTTATTTTTAAGGTTTTCGTCAGTCTATTTGCCTGACCTTGGCCTGTCGCGCCGTATCTTCACAGAAGAAAGGCGGTATCTTCGCTACCGCACTCCAAGGATTCGTCCGCAAGGGACGAATCATAATGCAACTTGAATCAAAAACAACAAGTGACAAAGGAATTACTTGTCCTTTACGATATTCCCCTCGAAGACGATGTTCCTGGTCGTCTCGATGTCGGCGAAGATGCCGGGTTTCGTCACAAAGTCGGATTTTATCCAGGTATTGTTGACGATCGCGAGGTCCGAGGCGTAAGCCGCGCCGATCGAGCCCCTGAACGGCAGGTTTTCCCTGCGTGACACCGTATTTTCTATGCGGTTGTCGCGGATCACCACGTTACCTGCGGAGCAGATGTAGGCGATTGCTCCCGGATTGTTGAGGAATGAATTTTTCTCGACGAGGATATTGTTCAGTATCGGATACATGGTCTTCTCCACTGAAGGATCGCTCTTGAGATAGACGCTCATGTAGATCACAGGTTGCTTTTCGTTCGGGTATGCGCCGATCGGATTCACATTTTCAAACACATTGTTCCTGATGACTATGTTTGATGCTCCATATCCTTCGCTCCAGACGTTGAAGGTGTAGCCGGTCTCGATTTTTACCGCACCCATCTCGTTGTGGAAGAAACGGTTGTTCTCGATCGTTATGCCGTTAGCCAGCAGAAGCAGTCCGCGCGCCTTGTTGTCGTGGAAGAACGAGTTCCGGATGATGATGTTCTTGGATCCGAAGCGCCTGTTGAAGAGGATGAATCCGGATCCCTTCTGTTCGGGAAGCGGATCTTCGAAGGTAAGTTCGTAGACGCCTTTCCTCCCCTTCTGCTCTCCGCTTTTCTTCAGCAGCCTGGAGGTATATGCCGTCGGCGAATAGTCGTCGTTGCGGAGTTCCACCAGGTCTCCCTCCCGATAGTAGCCGACGTCCATGTTCTTTGTCAGCAGGGTCTTCTCTCCGTTCTTCGAGGCGAATCCGGTGGTGTCGTGCACGTTCAGGCAGTCGTCGCCTCCGAATCCGAAGTCGCAGCCGTCCATCTTGAAGTATCCCTGCGAACGGGCGATATGGTGGTGGTCGGCCGAGCAGGTGAGAGGACGTTTTGTACCCGGACGGATTTTTATGTTCGTGTTCAGGAACTGCCAGTGGTGCTGTTCGCCCGCGGATACGAATGCATGGCTCGGACATGAGTAGATGGTTACATCTGAAAGGGTGAGATGCTTGTTGTCGATCATCGCTATGCCCGCCATGTCGTAGACGTAGTGGCGTATGCGGAAGAGCATGCCCGTCTTCATTTTTCTGGCGAAGATAGACTGTCTTCCCTGGTCGGACGCATAAAGCCTGAACGAGTTGTCCGAAAGCCATTCATATTTCGCCGGAGGCGTGTCCGCCCTGCCTTTGAAGAACTCAAAGCCGATGCTGATACCGTTCTCATAGCCGACCGACATCGTCGCCGGATCGAGACCTTCAATGATGCCTATCCGCATATTGCGCTTTGGAAACTTCTCATAATCGGTGAAAACAGCGTCGACATATGAGCCGTCCTCGGCTACGGCGGCTATCTTCACCACGCTGCCCACCGGATCCTTGTCCCAGTCCCAGTCGACGAAGAAATTCCTGAACAGTGTCCGTTCGCAGCCGTTGATCTCGATCAGTCCTCCGCGTTCCTTCAGCCAGATGAATTCAGATCCCTGCCCGTCGAACTCGAAATCCTTGAGACCGTTGAATTTGACCGGATTGTTGCTTGTGAACCGGTATACGCCTTTTGGAACGATCAGTTTTCCGATACCGTCCGCCGCGCAACTGGCTATGGCGTCATTGAACTCCTTCGTGTTGTCCGGATTCTCCGGCTTCGCCCCGAAGTCGGCGACGGAAACGGTCTTTTCGGAGGGTTTAGGCAGATCCACGGTGAATTCCTCTGAACCGGTGGCGACATCAAGTTTCTTTGTGAATGGTTTCGCGTCAGGTTCCGCCCCTGCATATGATTCACCGGTACCCTCGGTTATGGTGATATCGTCGACAAGCGCCAGCACCTTGTTCTTCGGATGGATCTGCAGGGCGTATGTATTGTTGTTCTTGGTCCTGAATTTCATCCTGACCTTTCTTTCAATACCAAGATCGTGGAAATCGATCCGTCCGACGTCCATCGTCCCATCATTGATGTCGAGAGGGCGGATTATCACATGCACGAATGAATCCTCCTTCGCCTCCAGCATCTTTATTGTCATGGAAACCATATAGTCGGTGTCGGGCTTCAGGATGCGGGCGGCAGTCGCGAAGCACGGGTTCCATACGGAATCGCCCGATCTCGTGTCTAGCTTGAGGGACGCCGTACCTGACAGGGGGCTTTCCTTCATGATGGACGCCTGCGACTCGTTCAGCAGCTTGAAGCTGTCATCCGTGGCATTTTCAAAATCGATGGTGGTGGCGGACGCGGAGGATAAGGTAAAAGCAAATATGGCAGCGGTTGAAAGAATATGAGACGATCCCATTTGAACTCCTTTAATATTGGCAGAAGGCTTATAATTCGCGGTCGCGACAAGCGCGACCCTCCACTTATTTGCCGTATCCCTGCATCATATATTCCGTCAGGAATGGAGGGACATGCTTGTCATGACCGTGTCTTAACAATCGGATAATATATCATGCCATCTTCATGGCTTGGAGTTGTTTTGCTGAGATTGTTTTTCCTTCAGCGTCACCTGCAGTACCACCCAGTTCTGGCGCTGCTGTGCTTCCTTCTGCTGAGTCGGCGTGAGCTTTTTCCCGCGGGGATGCTTCCTCTCCTTGAGATCCTTTTCGGTCGGTGGCTGGTTCTGCCATGCCTGGACAAGTCTTATATCGAAAATTTCCTGAGGTATCAGCCATTTGGGCAGGGTCTGCGCCTGGTTCCTGGAGTCAGGAGGGGCGGAGAGGATGTCGGATTCCCTTCCGGCCTTCGCTTTGCTGTCCTTTATCTTCATAGGCTTGTCCTCGCGCTTGATGAAATAGACTTCCTGCCCATTCTCGAGCGCCATGGAGACGATGTTGCGGATCTCGGCAGTCAGCTGGTTCTGCGTGAAATCTTTCAGACGGTCATAGAGCGCCTGCCTGCGCTGCGGCTGCAGGCCCTGGGGCTCGTCCGGATCCATGTCCGGCAGCTTCTGAACCTTGGCCCTCTCGAAATATTCGCTGCTGTATAGCTGGAAGTCGGTGAAGAACTGCAGCTGGTGCAGGAGGTTGTTCTCAGGGCTGATGATCACCGCCTTCGGTTTTGCGATGCGCATGATATCCCTGGTGTTCTCATAGAGGATTGTCCGTTTTACGGAATCGTCCACGGTCTCGGCAACCGCGGTGTTCAGGTTCACGAGAACTGCGAAAATCGCAAGAAGTCCAGCGGTGGCTGACGCGATCTGTTTTCTCCGGACGCTCCCGTTCCTTTCGTCTGCAGCCGGGAGATCCTCCAAATTTCCGAGCCTTGACAGCAGCCAGAACGCGCAGAGGACCAGTCCGGGGATGATCGTCATGAAGAACCTTGCATATCCCAGACCGTCTGGAGCCCAGTAGTATGCGGTATAGATGAGGATGCACGGCAGTATCCAGGACGCGATCACCAGCGCAATCCGCCAGCTCCACCAGAACATCGCGGTGAGTCCGGCTATACCAAGAGGGAAGAAGAAGAAGAGGGTTGTGCCGTCGATCTGTCTGAACATGTTCTCCCAGTTGTCCACGAAATATTCCCAGGCGAACCCGGCGCTCTCGTTTGTGAGGTCGTATCCGGTCGGGCTCCTGAACACTATCAGGTTGTGGACGAGAAGCACAAGCACTGGCAGCGCCCAGGACAGGAGGAGGACGGATGATTCGCAATAGTAGCGGAGGCGGGGCTTGAGTTTGGGCCAGTTGAATATAATGACAAGGAGCAGAGGCAGCACCAGTGCGCCTTCGGTATATCGGATTGTTGTAGAGAAACCCAGGAGAAATCCTCCGAAGGCCGCGCGCGCCCATCCTCCGCCGCGCCACCAGCCCAGCAGCAGGTACATGCCCCATGCCACGCAGAAGACTGCCGTGGCGTGGCTGTTCGGGTTGGTGGTCAATCCCATCGCCAGCGGACTGGTCGACATGACGATTATGGAGAGCAGCGCCATGAACGAGTTTGAAAACATCCGCACCATTAGGAATATGGCGATCAGCGACAGCGTCATGCATATCGGGCTGAGCCAGTAGATCAGTTCGCGCCCTTTTTCGAATCCGAAGATTTTCAGCACCGAGGCGTACAGGGCCGGAAGTCCGACCGGATATTTCGGATAATATTTTTCGCTGCCGGTGCCGAGTTCCGTTCCGACCCACATCCGTCCGACGAACAGGAAAGGATCAAGCTTGTTGGAATTGATGTTTATAGGACTGTACGCCATCGAACCGTGCTCGTAGAGCATTTTTCCGCCGCAGATGTATCCGTTCTGGTCGGTTCCGGGATGGGCAGGAACAAGCAGCGACGCATGGTAGAAGAAAAAGAGGAGTATGAAGGCGCACGCGAGGATCCCGCAGGCGCGGGCCGTCCAGGGCGGCTCTTCAATCCTCATGTCCGGAAGCATGATTTTCTTCTCCGAGAAAAATTAACAAGGTGATGTCCTAGAACGGGAATCCGGCACGGGATATTGTGCAGGAACTGTTTTAGAGGTTCCCTTTATTCCTTGGAGGGGGCGGAATCCGCACCGACCTTCGTGCTCTTTATCTCGATGGAGAACAAGTTCTCTCCGACTTTGAAGGTGTCGCCGGATTTCAGCTCGTATTTCTTGTTGGGCTCGATGCGCATGTCGTTTATATAGGTGCCGTTGCTGCTTCCGAGATCCGTGAGCTCCGTCCTGGGAGGGGCGATGTCAAGCCTGCAATGGTTCCTGGAGACGCCTGGGTCGACGTCCTTAGGAATGCTGATGGTGCAGTTGGAGCCCCTGCCGATATTGATGACGGTAGGCTCGTCGACGCTGTATTTCTTGCCTGCAATCCCGCCGCTGACGACTTTCAGGACAACCTTGTACTTTATGATCGTCTGCAGCTGTTTGACATCCTTCTGGGGAGTTTCAGCTGCGGCCGGTGCGCTTGCCGGCGCTGGAGCCGGGGTTTCCTTTGGTTTGGCTTCTGCCGCTGGCACAGGGGCTGTCGCGGGCTTGGAGGCTGGAGCAGAAGCAGCCTGCAGGGTTTGCAGAGAGGCTGGAGATTTCGGTACGGCTGTGGCTAACGGGGCAGGGGCGGCGGCCGATGCCGGCTGGGATACTTTCTGTGCGAGCGCCGGCGCGGGCGCGGGTGCAGCCGCTGGAGAAGGCGCCGGTGCTTTTGAAGGCGGCCTCAGTGTCGCCGGAGCAACAACCGGTTTTGGAAGAGGATTTATGCGAACTCCGCATTCCTTGCAGAATTTCGAGTCGTCAGGTATCTGAGTCTTGCACTTCTCGCAGACCATGAAATCCCCCTTGGTTTAAAACCATGAACTATGGATTTGTCGGATGATTTAATAAGCGACCGGAGACTCAGTTAACGATCTTCCAATCCCAGTCTATGGAAACATGTTATTGACCTAGGGTACTTGGACGCTCGGACTCCTGGCTTCTTTCCATCATCCATAAATTCCTTCATCCATGTCAGTTACTATACATTAAACTGATAATACGGACAATCTTGAAATTATTTATTTAGTTGTGTCTAAAATTTGCGATTATTACGATATATGCAACTCGATGCTATAAGGTTATGATCTTATAGACTAGCAGCTTCCTTTAAACTTGTGTCATTGTGAAACATTAAAAATATCAAAGATTTTCCAAATCCATCTTGCAAAGTATCGTGGATATGGTATAATTGGTCATGACAACATAACCAATTATATGAGAATTTTATTATGAATGACTTAAAATATCAGAAAACTGTAGATCAAATCAAAGGGCTGATTCTTTCAGGACATTTGAAGGTAGGCGATATGCTGCCTCCTGAGCGTGTCTTGTGCGAGAAGAACAACATTTCCAGGATAACTGTCAGGAAGGCCTTTGACATGCTTGAACAGGAAGGTGTTATAAAAAGAGAACAGGGAAGAGGGACCTTTATAGCTGAAACTCCAGTGGAAGATAAAGCAGTACGGAGTGTCGTTGCGCTGGCATTCAAATCCTTTGGTATGGATGTAAAAAAGAATTTCTTCATAATGGGTTTGTTCAATGAGCTGAAAAACATTTTCGAAAGCAGAGGGACTACGGTTTCCCTGATCCAGATTCCCGAAGATGAGACTTTTTACAGCTATCTGAGGAAATATTCAATTCCGGAAAGCAGCTTCTGCTCGGGAGTAATCTTCACAATGTATTCTCCTGAGAAAAGTGAAATCAGGAATCTTGAAGATGCAGATATCCCATACGTGCTGATAGGTGAGACTGAAATAAGTTCAATACCGACAGTGAAGGCGGATCATGTAGGTGAAGGCTACATGGTGGTAAAGCATCTTCTTGAACAGGGGCGCAGGCAGATCGCCCTCGTCGACGGCCCAAGAGGATATCCCTTTGTGGAAGAGAGGCTTAAAGGGTATAAAAAGGCTTTCAAGGATTATAAGATTGCCTTTTCAATGGATGATTATTTTGAAACGACCGGTTGGAAAAAGGAAGACGGGATAAAAGCGGCTGGGCAGCTCCTGAAAAACAGTGGAAAGTATGACGGGGTTGTCAGTTTCGGAGACCGTTCGACGATTGGAGTCATTGAATCCCTCAGAAAAAACAATATTAGAATTCCGGAAGACATGCCTGTCGTGATGGCGGACAAATACCAGTTCATGGATGACATGATGAGTTTCAAGATTACAGGGACGATGGTATCCCTTGAAGGAATGGCTCGAAAAGCGATTGAACTTCTTGATATGAAGAAAAACAACAGGCTGATATTGGAAAATCCATCAGTTGTTCCTGTTGTTCTCGACAAAGGTGTTTCATGAAAATGCAGATTGAAGAAGAAAAAACTGGAAACTTTGAGAAGTGCAGCCGCTGCGGAATCATGATTGAAGACGGTAAAGGAAGATTCAGGAAGGAGGAAGCCGCGTTCTGCATGGGCTGTTATGATTCGGAAAGATCTGCAAATGTCAGTGAGGAGATGGAAATTCAGTGCAAAAATGGCAACAGGCGGTCTTAAATGGTATGGAGAAATTAGGAAACATGCTGTACAAAAAACATGGCTTTACACTTATAGAGCTTCTGGTGGTCATAGCCATTATTGCCATACTCGCTGCTCTTCTCCTCCCCGCCCTTCGAAACGCCAAGTTCCAGGCCAAGCTTTCAGCATGCAACTCCAACCTTCGCCAGATCGGCATAGGTATGCACAGTTATACTGTGGAGAATAATGACATGTTTCCTCCAGTCTATACAAAATGGGGGGAAGCTGAATTGTTTGATTCGGATCATTATACAAATACTTGGACTTCTTCCCTATGGGGTTCCTACGAGACCACGCTGTGGAATTTTGTCTTCCCATGGCTCAAGGATAACGTCATTAATCCTCCGCAGTCAATGTACTGTCCGGCGAGTACAACGATCATATATCCTGATTTCTACAAAGGTTCGGATTACGGTTGGAGACGTCCGACGCCCGGCTACAGGCTGCAGGGCATGGCTTGGGAAAGCGGTGTATTGAAAACACGAAAGGTAGGATCGTCGAAATTCAAGACAACTCCCTTGGCCCTTGACCATCCCAGCTCCCATTATCAGAGCAATAAACCTTGGGCTTCGACCGCTGAAAGCATATCTGTGCTGAGCTTGGACGGAAGTGTCGATTTCTACAAGAAACCCGATCCGAAGGCACAGCAGTAGCAGTCTGCGATATGAAATATCTGAAAAATCAAGGTATGGAAACCTGACATCATGCGTTTCAATTCATTTCAGAAGAACAGCTTTTTCACATTGATTGAACTTTTGGTCGTAATTGCCACTATAGCAGTTCTTATCGCCCTCCTCCTGCCGGCGCTGAAGAATGCAAAGATGCAGGCAAAGCATGCGGGCTGCAAGTCCAACCTGAGGCAGATCGGAGTCTGCATGCTCGCATATGCAGGCGATTATGATGGTGTTCTACCGAATATTCTTACAAACGTGGGGCAGGTGAAGTGGGGTGATCCCGACGATTCAGATCAATATCGCGACTGTTGGTCGCCTGCAATGTATCCTTGGATTGATTATGACCAGAAAATGGTGAATTTCATTTTTCCGTGGATGAAGAAATATCTTATTCCTAATCCTCAGGTGATGTACTGTCCTGTGAGTGAACAGATCAAATATCCTGATTCATACGGGCCTCCCAAGAGCGGATGGATACGTCCGACCCCGGGTTACAGGTTCAGGGGAATAATAGGATGGAATTATCCAGGATGGTATACGCTGCGAAGGCTGTCCTCTACGAAATATACTGACTATCCAATGGCTTTCGACCAGAAAAGCAACCATGAGGGAAGAGCCTGGGAGTCTCTGGCAAAAAGCATATCGCAGGTGAACCTGGACGGCAGCGTCAATTTCTATAAATATCCGGATCCGATGGCGAACAAGGATTACTAGCCCGGAAAATCTTTTAAAGGAAGGACTGGCAGATTATGGAGAAAATAGTTTTTGAAGGATGGATCTTCTTGTTCATGTTTTTTACATCTGCACTTTGTCTTGGTCAGGAAAATCCGATAAGATGGAAGCCATTATGCGAACCTGGCGGAGGAGGCGCGATAGTCGCACTTAGCGTTTCGCCACACAATTCAAAGCATCTGATCTCTAGCGGTGACATGCTGGGCGCGGCGGTAAGCTTCGACGGTGGCGACTCCTGGCAACCCGCCTTTGGATTCCCTGCATATGAGATGTGTGGTATCACATTCCATCCGTCAAATCCAAAAGTCGTCTGGATGGGCACCTGCATGGGGCCGTTCAAGAGCATTGATGGCGGTCTTAACTGGACTTCAAGGCGACAGGGTATGCCCG
>CAZDNQ010000136.1:0-10226 GCA_964506605.1 uncultured Victivallis sp.
TCCGGCTCGATCTTCCAGCCTCCAGGAAGCTCAGGGCGGATTGTATGCTTCTTGTGCGACGACGACTGGTTCAGGACGCGAACTGCAAATGTGCCGTCGAAACCGACCGCTTCACCCTTCAGGAAGGCTTCTGGAATCACATCGACATCGATCTTAATGACCTTGCTGATGCCGCCGTTTACGCCAGTGATATGGATCACCTCGTCGCCGCGCGGTGTCCCTTCTGGTACGGTCATGGCAAAGCCGTCGTTGGTCTTCACCGACTTCCAGCCTTCGGGGGCCTTGACGGAGTATTCGCCTGTTTTTGTGCATTTAATATTGATTGCCTCTCCTGAAACACAGCGTTCATAGTGCTTGGACTTTACTTCCACCGGTGTCTGTTTCATCCATTCGCAGTCAGCTGGAATACCGATATACCATGTCGGGGCGATGTTCAGTTCACGTTTGCCGGAAGGTATCTTTGCGCCGAACATGTCATAAGCGGCCTCGTGTTTCGGCGGTGTAATTGCATGTCCTTCCTTCTTTTCGATGTCGACCAGGAAAGCGGCGGCGACATACTTGCCGTCTGCCGTCTTGAATATCTGAACCATTGCGTTGGGTGAAAGGTTCGCATATCCTACATACTGGAATCCCTCCACCAGGACATTGCGCAGAAAGGCAAAGGAGGCGGCAACAGGCTTCGGTTCGAGTTTTGGCTTGCAGTCAAAGATTCCGCATCCGTCGAAGAAGGCGCTGGCACCGGTGCTGTCATCATACCAGTACCAGAACATCTTGTCGATGCCGCAGGCGAATCCGAGCATGTACCCTCTCTGGATGTAGGCAGCCTGTTCCCATTCGGAAACCGGCTGGCCGGCCTTGGTGTCCCAGCCCCATTCGGTGATCCATGTCTGACGGTCCTTGCCGTCGGAATGTGCCGCATCGTCCCAATCCATGTAGACGTCGCGCAGGAGCGAGCGGACAGTGTCGGCCTGTCCCGTATTGGCATTTTCCTTGGATATTTCAGGGGCGGAGTAGCCACAATACCGGTGGCCGTTCAAAATGTCGATATTCGCGAAATAGCCGTTTTTAATCTGGATGCGGTCAGTTGTGTTGGGGATATGGGCGGCACCCTCGGCGACCGACCAGTTCCTAGGGGCGACGGCTTTTGAAATGTCGGCAAACGCCTTGTGGTAGCTGCCATATCTCTTTCCACCGAACATTTCGGTGAAGTCAGTGCCCGGCATGAAATATTCATTGTCCAGTTCCCAGCAATTGATCTTCGGGAACGAGCAGATGATGTGGGCGATGTTGCGGCGCCATTCATCATCAGGCTCATCCATCTTTGGCTTGCATGTCATGGCCTTCATGAGGCACGGCAGGACCTTGAGTCCTGCACTGTTTATCCCATCCATTATTTTGGGATACCACGGCCAGCCGGCATAGGAGCCTTCACCGCGTGCACGGACCATCCATTCGTAGTTGAAGGCATAGTCGCGCACCCAGACAAATCCCAGGCGGGCGATGCGGCCGCTGTAATCAACCGGAGTGCCGCTGTGGATATTGAGTGCATATGGGCTCATGTCCTTCTGCGTATCAGTAAGCGCTGGAGGTCGCCGGACAATCACATACCTGTGTGTAAATTTAACGGGCTCCGGCAGGCCGCCAAGCTCCACGGAGAGCTTGTATCCGCCTGGAGCCGCCAAAGGAAGCTCAAATTCCTTCTTGGCCGTATCCAGATAGGTGAAGGAGAGGGTAGGGATTCCCTTTTCAGTGCCGTCTGCAGAAATGACTTTTGCCTTGGCCTCAAGCTTGAGCTCCTCACCAAGCCAGCTGCCAACGACGATACTCGCAAGGGGCTTGTCCTCCCCTTCATAGAATATGTTTGCAGGGACAGGGAACGCAACTGACGCGTCCACCGGCAAATCCTTGCGGTCGATTCCTTTGATGTCTGTGTAAAGGCGCAGATCATGGAGATCCAGCGTGGAAGTCATGGATTTCGCCTCGTTCCTGCCTCCCCAGTTGGAGGAAACAACACCGGCAAACTTGAGAGGCCGTGGCCAGTCGGCAGGAATTTCCTTTTCGACGTAGCCCCAGGAACCTTCCTTGGCGTCGTATCCTATTTCCAGCTTGACCTTTTTTCCGTTTGCGAGAGTGACTTCCCCTTCGCCCTTTTGATTGACAAAACGCAGTACGCTGCCGTTGCCTTTCGTATCACCACCGATCCGGACCCAAAAGGAAATTTTTTTCGGATTGCCGGGTATTGCCCCGTTTTCCGGTGAACAGCCCCAATACGAAAAGGTTCTTGCTGGATAGGTTGTCGTAATACGCAATGTCCTTGTGTTTTTCGTGGATTTTTCCGGTTTATCCGCAATCGCCGACAATGTCCCGCGGGCGGTAACCCAGTCATCCTGTTTCCACACGCATCCGTCCGGATCGGAAATATCCCTTGATACGATCTGGGCGTTTGCAATCACTGAACATAGCGACACAACTGCCATAATCAGAACTGTTTTTTTCACAAGTGCTCTCCTTTTTCAAGTAAAAGACTTTTATTGTAACACGCAGTTTTATCCGAGTTCAGCACCAAACAATTTATTGGCTTAAGAACATTGGATAACCTGAAAAATCCTTTTAAAACCCGACTTATTTGCCCTAGACGGAATACAGGAGCCGATACAGGTAGTCGTTTCCCTGTCCGCAATTGTCTTTTTCCGGTTCGACTCCCATGCAATTCCTAATTGCCTTGCGATAGCGTTCGTCCTCCCAGAGGTAATATGCGGCTGCAAACACGGGGACAGCCCCATTGCGTTTCGCCCCGTGAAGATCCGGATAACCCCACTCAGCTTCTCCGAGGCAATATGGCAGCACGAAATCAATGCCTTGCCGTAATAAGGCGTTTTGTGCTGTATTTGACGAAAACAGGTCGGGGGCATACTGCCGGACCAGCAAAGTTGCATCGCAAAACGCAGTAAGGGAAAACATCGTATAACCAAACGAAGCGGGGCGCTGCAGTTCTTCAGGCTGGGCCCCATCTTTGCGAATTTGTTTCTTCAGGCAGCTCGGAAGGAAGCCTCCTAAAATTTCTGCAATGGACTCGTTATTCCCGGCTAGGACAGCCGCATAGCCGGCGTAGGCGCAAAACCAGGCGGCATGATTGTTGCGGCACATGCGCGCATCATTTCCCGGAACGCTATCCTTCAACCAAGTCAGGAATTTGGAGAACCACTGGCGCAAAGCCATGAATTCCTTAACCGTCAGGAATCCGCCGTGGTTCAGGAGATTGATTAGTTCAGGAACAATTATCAGGCAGGAGGCCTCAATGGTGCCACCAAATGAGGTGAACAGGCCTTCGCCGGTGACAGGATCCTGAATGTAGCGGATGGGGTAATCTCCCGGACCAAGCTTGCCGAACATATCCTTGCCAGGGATGAATTGCGCCCAGTTCATATTCGGGTTCATGGCGGTTTCGGGATCAATAAACCAGCGGCGCAGCCAGCGGCATGCACTCTCCGCATACTTCCGCTCCCGGGTGACTTCCCATGCCAGTACCAGATGATCAACGCCACCCACCATGCGCTTCATGGGGATATGATCATACTCATCGCCTTCAGGGTTGCGATACCCGTCTTTGGCGATATACGGTTTCCCGTCCGGCTTGCCGGGATCCGGCCAGAAGTAGAGACTAAGGCTGACAAAGTCCCGCTTGTCTCCGCTTGGAGGCACAAATACCTTGTCGGTAACAGACTGACCGTCCTGCAGGCATAGCTCATCGGCCCGGTCAAGGAGAAGTCGCAGCGGGCGGGAGTTCCGTGTTCGGGCCGCCAGCAGGGACTGCTCGCTAAGTCCTGGAATCCGAAGCGAACACCGGATGTCTACATAAATATTTTTCTTTTGTTCGGTGTCCATACTTATCTTATTTTAAAGTGGTTTTAAATTTTGGCAGATGTGTAAGCCGGTTTTCCTGATCCTCATATATTCTAATCTTCTAATGATTCTTTTTTATATATGTAAACTTCTAATATTCATCCAGACAGGTCTCATACGGCTTGAGCCATGATATGGCGCCAGGCTGCTTCCACCACCATGTGCTGGTAAATGGATCTATGTCGAGGTTCTGCCAGACATTCTGCCTGTATTTCATTTTTGTCAGGATAATCCCATGCCCGTCAAGAAAGACTGTCGGACGTGGACCACACCAGCCATGAAAACTCGTTGCAGGTCCGTTCCAGTCGTTTGACGAACCGTATTTGTTGTCATCAGGATTTTCTGATCTTCCCCGCGAGCAGAAATACATCGGATTGCTGTTTGGCCTCGAGTAATATATTACTCTCAGGGAAATCGACTTGTCACCGTCCCAGTAGACCCTGGTTGAGTTATATGAATTCAGGTCGTACTGTCCGGTATTTTCACCATGCTTGTATCGAAATCCGCCCCATGCAGGCCAGCTGTTCGGGGCCTTGTAGACCGACATGCTTGAACTCGGGCAGAGGAATATTCCGCCGATCACGTCATTGGACCTGCCGGTGTATCCCACATAACTTCCTATTATCTGCTCCATCCTTATCCCTCTTCCCCCGTCCCAGACCCAGGACCCCGGGGGACATGGCCTGTAGTTATCGTAGTCTCCCGCGTAGACAAGCTGCGCAAGGCCTATCTGCTTGACATTTGAAAGACAAAGGATGCGCCTCGCCTGCTCCTTGGCGGTTTGCAGGGCGGGCAGAAGCAATGCGGCCAGGATTGCGATGATAGCTATAACCACTAGAAGCTCTATGAGCGTAAATCTGGTTTTTATATTCATATCAGCTGTGCCCAATATTATTTAAGCAATTGCAATCAGTTGCAGTTGACAGTGTGAATTCCTGATGAGTCTATAATCGAAACATGAATATTATCTGGGAATTCCCCGTGTTCAGATTCATTGCACGACAAGGCATTATCCTTATAGCATTTGATGCAAAACACATTTTCGTCTTTCCTGAATCTGCCAATGCCTTCAGTCAATGTCTTGCCACAGCAGAAGCAATATTCAAATACAGCGGCATTTCTATCTTTGCCCGATTTTAACATCCTCTTGCCTTGATTTGTTATGAGTTTTAAATCCTTGTTTATCATTTAATTATTAAGCGAATGCCTCAACCCGGCTTTGGAACAGCTGCACGTTCATTGAAATAATAATATTGCATAATATTGATATCTGCAATTGCAAACACTATGGTATGATATACAGCTAATTGACATAGATTAACACAATATTGACATACAGGGAACTTCATGAAAATCTATTTGAAACCGGAAGGCAACATATCTCATCCAGGCATTACCAGGCTTGAGTACAGGAACAGGGCATTTGTCCTGAACATTTTCAAATCAGGAATCACAACGCATTGCTTCGAACAGTATAGCAGGCAAGGACGATTTCTGCATGGGGAGCACTCGCACGGGGAATTATACCATCTGGTGCTTTATACTGACGGGAAGAATGCTTTTTCAGTGGCTGGCAAGCGCTATGAGAGCCGCCGGGGGCTCCTGGTCCTCATACCTCCGAAAACGCCCCATTATTTCGTTCCATGTGTACAGGGGAGGGTCACCTATGCCGAAGTCGCTTTCTTCTTTACTTCGAAAGGGCTTGTCCCTCTTAGAATTCCAGTTCACAAAATGCTTTCCTACTATTCAGGGATCGAAGTGGGCGAACTCCCTCCTTCAACGGATATAGGTGAAGAACTCACCGTCTTTATCACGGGGAAGGTCGCGGACATCTACAATCACACCAGGCATGCCGACAGGTTTTCATCATTTCTTGCACACAAGGCGCTTGCGGACATATTTACCTCATTGACACAGCATAGCTATAGGAATACAAAAACGGCAGTCCTTGAAAATATTGCTTTGGTAAAGGAGGAGATAGAGAAGAAATACATGTGCAAGCTGTCCCTGCAGGAGCTTGCAAGGATCGCCGGACTATGTCCTGAATACCTCTGCAGGCTTTTTGCAAGGACCTATGGTGTGCCTCCGAAGACATACCAGCATTCGATGCGCATGATTTCCGCAAAGGACCTCCTCTTGAACACGAGCAAGTCATGCAAGGAGATAGCCCTGGAGACAGGATTCAAGAGGCAGCATTTTTTCTCGAGACAGTTCAAGTCAACGGTCGGAATGACGCCTATGGAATTCCGGAAGAACAACTGAGACCATGAATAATGCCATTTTTTAAAAATGACGATGCGATGTGCCCACAGGCGCTGAAGCATTAAGAAAATCCGACATGTTGCTGCAGATAATCAGGATACTGATCCTGTTAGTCTACGGAAACCAGCCATACGCATTTCCAGACGGCGCGCATCAGGTTGCTCAATTCCCTGCTTTCTATTATCATGCCGAAGTTCTCCTGCAATCCGGAATGTATTGCGATCTTGTTGTCGTAAATGAATAGGGCTGGAATGTCGTCGTCAATATGGCCCGGGAAAAATCTCACGCGCCTCAGGTTCTTGTCTCCGCTCTTCATGAATTCGTCGTCGACCTCCTTTTCGCGTATTCTGATGGCATTGGACCAGATCCCCTTCTTTATCCTGCGCTTGACGTAGTAGTCCTGGTAGTCCCAGCCGGTGCTCATGAACATTTCATGAAGCGAGCCGAAATAATGATATTCTCCGGCCTTCACATTCAAAATGTCTTCACAGACCGTCTTAATTCCATCAACACCCTCATAATACTTAACCCTGGGACGTCCGGGATTCTGCTCATAAAGCCTCTTGAGATCCGGCATTATTGCCTCGGCCTTTTCCAGAAGTCCTGCAAGATCGGCTGTGATCTTCTCGGGATCCTCAGCCGAGAATATCTTGACATTTCCGGCAAAACCTGCAGAAACAAGATTCCTCTCCATCAGCTCATCAAGCAGGTCGTAAACTGTCGGACGCTTGAGTTTTGTCGTCTTTGCTATTTCCGAAGCGGACATCCCCCTGTTCTGAAGAAGAGCCATATACACCTTTGCCTTCTTGCCGTCCAGCCCCAGTTCCTTGAGCCGTTCAATCATTGGAATCATCGCTTCACCTCCAACTGTCGGTAAAAACCGACACTAAATATGTAGGAATTGTCAATTGAATATACCTCTAAAACAATATAGCATTGAAATATAATGTCAAAAATAACCGACGCAAAGCATAAAAGGAGATTGTAATATGAAAGAAGGATTTAACCGTGAGGCCCACTACTATAGAACTTAACATGAGCAAATATTATCCGATGCATGACCGCATAAGCAAAATCCAGGGGAACAAATGGTAAACTACCTTAAGGACGACCAAACGGTTGCGAGGATGCTCGCTGATACAAAAGACTCGATTATGCAATTAAACAGTAAGGCATGGGCTGCAAAATGACCGCAGGCGTATTCTTCATTATACTGACATCTGCCATATTCCATGCCTCGTGGAATCTTATATGCAAGAAGCGCAAGGCCAGCGGTACTTTCTTTTTCATCCTAACCTTTGGAAATGTAATGCTTTGGATGCCGTTAGCCCTGTATATATTGTGCGCTGGCAGCATAAGAATACCTCCTGCAGTATGGCTGATCCTTGTACTTTCAGGACTGTCCAATGCAGTTTACTATCTGGGACTCGGTTATGCCTACAGGAATTCCGACATGTCATTGTCATACCCTCTTGTCAAGGCGTTTCCGATTCTGATGGTCACAGGCATATTCATGTTCACGGACATCGGAAAATCCATAGCAAGCACCTTGCCAGGAGTGACAATAATAATTGCCGGAAGCATCATGATTCCCATGAAACATTTCAGCGACCTTTCCTTGCGGAATTATCTCAACCGTTCATTTGCGTTCATCCTTGTCGCCGCCGCAGCGTCGACTTCATACATGATACTGGACAACACGGGAATGAAAACGCTGTCCTCCATAACCGGAACGGCAGTGCCCAAGTATCAGATTTCATGCCTGTATATCTTTTTCGAGAATCTTTTCATACTCCCCTTCCTAATTGTTTTCATAATGAAGAACGGCGCGGAACGCAATGAGCTGAAGTCATTTTTTGAAAACTTCTCTTTCACCCCCTTCATAGCCGGAACATTGTGCACCGTATCGTATTCGCTGATCCTTATGGCGATGTCGATGAGCGACAACATAAGCCTTGTCGTCGCGCTGCGCCAGCTGAGCGTACCGATTGGGGCCATGGCGGGAATACTGCTTCTTAAGGAGAGCTGTCCGTTCACCAAGATTTTCAGCGTGATCCTGATATTAGGCGGATTGCTACTTATATATTTGATATAGGGATAAAGGCTGAAAAGTCAATATTATGTAAATATATGTCAATAATGCATATGCCATATGATGATGCATGATGTTGCGGCTGTCAATAAAATGCATATTGTTATATCAATGAATGTCGTGGACAGATTTACATATGGCATAAGATAAATGTTGCCCTGTCATTCCGTCAACATGCAAGGGGCAATCAGGGTTTCTAAAATCTGTCTGCTATAAAAGTCCTTGGAGGTATTAAATGCTTGATTTTGCAAAAGACAGGAAGTTTTGGGACTTCGTCCGAGATAGCGATGACTTTGCCAGGCATCGCAAGCTGATTAAGGATAAATATGACTGGGCGTTCGAAAAGGAACCTCAGACGATGACGTATGCTACATATTTCGGGAAAGGGAAACAGGGGGATATCTTCTTCAGGAGATTGTTCCAAATACAGGCATCGGCGCTCATGTCGATGATGTATTATGACAATGAAGAATATTTTTGCAACCTAGTTGAAACGATATGGGCGTATTGCAACGAGTATACATGGGCTCCCATGGGACACTATAATAAATATTACAACTGCACTCCTGGAGATTACGACCCGGGGCTTATTGATATTTATGCGGCATCGATAGCTTTTACCCTGGCGGAAATCAAGCATGTCATGCAAAACAGGCTCCCTCAGCTGCTCAAAGACAGAATAAGCGCAGAGATAAGACGCAGGACAGTCGAACCGTATATTACAAGAAAATTCTTCTGGGAGAAACATGACAACAACTGGGCGGCGGTTTGTGCTGGCGCAGTTGGAGGTGTGCTTATGTATGAGGCGCCAGATGAGTTTGTCAGACAGAAAGACAGGCTGAGGTCCACGATGCAATGCTATCTCGACAGCTATGCCGATGACGGCGTATGTGTCGAAGGTACCGCCTACTGGGGATTCGGCTTCGGATTCTTTGCAATATACGCTTCACTCCTGTATGAATTCACAAACGGGAAAGATGACCTGTTTAAAATTCCTAAAGTCAGGGCGATTGCGTGTTTTGTCCAAAAGACATTTATTGATTCCCAGATGATGATTTCCTTCAGCGACTGCAACCCCAGGGAAAAATATTGGATAGGATTGCCTCACATGCTCCGTTCGATCTACGGCGATGAAATAGCTAAGTTGCCCGAAGAAGCCGGGACTGTTATAGAATATCAGCATTTCGCTTTCTCATTTAGAAGCATTATTTGCTTTAAAAAGGAATATGTTGCAAAAGAGAAGCTTCTGCCTGAAACATATAACATGGATAAAACCGGATGGTTTGTCAGACGCGGTAAAAATTACGGCCTTGCGATCAAGGGCGGAAATAACGGTGAATCTCACAACCATAATGATGTAGGATCATTCATATTGTCAAAGGACAACAAGCAGATATTCGCTGATATAGGCGCGGGGCCATATTGCGAAGGGTATCATACTGACAGGCGGTATACGTTTCTGCATCCCTCATCATGGTCGCACAATGTCCCATATTTCGGTGACAAGCCCCAGGACGGGGTCCGTCGCGGTGGAAACGTAATAATAGATTACGATGTAAGCAGAAATACTGCAACCTGTGAGTTTTCTCGCATGTACGGGCTTGATTACGTAAGGATGATCCGGAGAACATTTATCTTTAAAGAAAAGAGCCTGGCTTTAATAGACATATTTGAAACCGACCATGATACGCCTATAACCGAAAGATTTGTTTCGTTTATCAAGCCCGATGTTGAAGGCAACAGTATAATCATTTCAGGGGTAAGACTCACGCCGAAAAAGGACATGGCGCCTCAGATCATATTGGAAAAGGCAAAAGATCATGCACTGAAAGATGTGGACATATATTTTATTGATTACTCTTTTCATGGAAAAGAACAAGTTTTTGAAGCGATTATTGAGATAACTGATTAAAGGTACCCAAAATATAAAACATGAAAAAATCAAGAATGCTGCTGAGATCGACAAGGA
>CAZDNQ010000137.1:0-10192 GCA_964506605.1 uncultured Victivallis sp.
TGGCTGTGCCAGCCGTAGCTGAAGGACAGACATGTCCGAAGCGAAGGCAAGTTCGGACAATGTTCACATTGATCGAACTGTTGGTCGTAATTGCGATCATCGCAATACTGGCGGCGCTCCTCCTTCCTGCCCTGAAGAAGGCCAAGGAGGTCGCCAAGGAGGCGCTCTGCGTCGGCAACCTGAAGCAGGTCAGTGTAACTGAATACAGCTATGCCGCCGACTATGAGGAGAAGTTCTCCCCGTCGAGGATGTCGGTCGGCGGGACGACATATTACTGGCCCGCGATTTTGAGATCTCACCTTACCGGCGGAGGTCTTATAAGCTACGGCAGCAAGTCGTTCCTGGGGTCGATCTTCGACTGTCCGGTGACTGACGGATGGGACTCGTCGGCATGCTGGCGGAACTACGGGCAGAACGAACATCTCCCGCCGGGCAACGGCGGACAGGCCGGGGAAATGTGGGAATGCGGCGTGATTGCAACCATAAAGAGACCCGAGATCACAAGGCATGTCGCAGACACGACATCCTGGTACATCGGCCGCGGAGGATATCAGGAGTTCAGGGCGCATTATTCCATTACAGGCAAGCTGTTGTTCTGCGATGGGCATGTGGAGTCGCTGGCTTCGAACGAGGTTGATGCGTTCGCATGGGCGGAACGCGACAAGTACGGACTGTAGAAACCATGATACTTGAAACTTGTAACAGGGAAATCGGATTTTTTTATCTGGAACTAAGCATGAAAAATGAAAAACCAAGATTTACTGGATTCGGAAGACATGCCACCCTATGCTCCTCTCCGCAAATTCCATATTTCAAGTATCAAGCGTCAAGTATCAAGCATCATGCAGCATTCACTCTCATCGAGCTGCTGGTGGCCCGTTCGACAAGCTCAGGGCGACGAGTATCTTTCATTAAGTTTACCCTGATCGAACTACTCGTCGTAATTGCGATCATTGCAATCCTGGCCGTGCTTCTTCTTCCTGCGCTAAGAAGTGCGAAGGAGACGGGGATAAAGATCTCCTGCGCCAAGATGATGTCCCAGATAAGCATTGCTGCAAACATGTTTGCGATGGACAATGAAGGACGCGGCCCCGGCGGGGCGATGGTCGATACTTCATCAGTATCCTGGCACAGCATCCTCAGCAGGGAGGTTTTCAATAACGGGGCGATGATTCCGCGGTTGATGGACTACACAAAGCCCGAGACCTTCAAGAACTATGCTGACAGGCTCTGGTGCCCGAGCCCGAAGGCCGGACTCACTTCCGGAGTGCCCAACTACTACAGGGCATACGGGATCAACCCGGAGCTCGCTTCATCGGTGAACGGGAACGGGATCTATATTTTCAATCCCGGTTCGAAGGATCCATCCTACGACTCGTATTATCTTGGTGCGGTGCTGGCCAATATTTCGGATCCGGCGAACAAGTTCTTCTTCGGTGAAGTCATGCGGAACGACTTTTTCGGTTCGAACTGGCCCGGGACCGGGACGGTGACTCTGGACGACGATCCGCCGTTCACCGCCTTCGGCAGGAGCTTTGCGTTCAGACATGCGATGGCCGGCAACTATATCTATGCTGACGGGCATTTCGAGTCGATGAAATGGAACTGCGGGCAGATCAATATCGGGAAGAAGTTCTCATATCCTTAGGCTGTTGTTTAACATTGCATTTTTTATATAATAAGGCAAGGGCCTGCTGAAGGGCAAGATTATAGACATGATAACAGGATTAACTGGATAAATGTCGGGATAATATGATTGCTTTCCAGATAATAATCCTGTAAATCCTGTTATCCTGTCAAAATGATTCTAATGTGGATTAACAAAATAGGAGGATGAGATGATGAAGAAGACGATGATGGCTGTTACGGTCGCGGTCGCGGGGATCTGCGGCATGGTGTTCCTGTCTGGGGTGTCGATGGCTCAGGCTCCGGCGGCAAAGCCCGAAGTGAAGACTGTCACAAAGGAACTCAACGAGTGGTGCACTATCACGGCCCCTGAAAACGCGAAGGTCGGGGACACCGTGGAGATCAAGATCGCATTGAAGGGTGTCAAAGCCCCCACTAAGCTGTCATGCCACCTGCATTTCCAGAAGGAAGGCGGGGAATACGGCGGATTCTGGGTCTATGCCGCACCGGTGGATGTGGCGGCCGCAGATGGTACGTTCACATTCAAGTTCACGCTGATCGAGAAGGAAGGCGCCGTCAATGCCGTCCCGACAATCTTCCTCTCTCCCGATGGCGACTGGAAGAATAAGACTGCGAATGTCGCAGGAGCTCCATTCCCGGTGTCGAAATAATTTTCAGCAAGTAACACGGACATTCTTGTCCGTGCGGTGATTGACCTTGGCGTAAAGCACCCGCTTGGCGGCAATTCACTGGCGCACAACAAATGTGAATTTTAAAATTCACAGATGGCCGCAATCGAAGCAAGAGCTTGGGATTTGATTTTAAACTTACGAGGAGAATATGAAAAAACTGCTTGCCTCTGTCTTGTTTTCCTTCGCTGCCGCGAATGCCTATTCCGCTCCGGATTTCAGCTGGAATGCACAGAACGCAAAAGTCGATCCGAAAGGCGACATCCAGTGGGCGCCGCAGCCGTTCAAGTTCGTGAAGGGGAGTTCTGTCCGCTATATAGACTTTGAAGCCGGTTCCGACGACAGGGACGGCATTTCTAAGGAAAATGCCTGGAAGCACCATCCCTGGGATCCGGAGGCGTCCGGCAAGGCGAAGGAATGCAGCGGTGTCCAGACTTATGTGTTCAAGGGAGGCGTCTACTACCGCGGAAGGCTGATTCCGAAGGACTCCGGAACCGATACTGAAAGGATCATCCTCACCTGTGATCCTGATTGGGGGAAAGCCCCGTCTTCGCCAAATGGCTCCGTCGCGGCAGGCCAGGCTGTAATATGCGGCTCGGAACTCGCCACCGGCTGGAAGAAGGGTGCCGACAACAAGGATATTCCCGACAAGGACAAGGTCTGGTACACCGATCTGAAGTTCGCACCGCGATGCGTGTGGATCGTCAACAAGGACAATTCAGTGAAACGTATTCCGCTCGCTCGCACGCCGAACTGGAAGGTCAGCGATCCCGACGATGTGAAGAGCGAATGGTGGTACTGGGACAACCCGAAAAAGCCGTTTGACAATTTCATCAACGACAAGAACGGCAGAAAGCAGAATCTCGGTATTGACACCAAGCACATAAAAGGAGAGCCGGACTATTTCCAGGGCGCGATCGTATGGTCGGAATGGGGCTGGGTCATGGGGACCCCGTATCCTACCGTCGTGAGCGTCGTCGACATAAAGCAGAACGGCATAGGGTTTGGCGGTCAATGGGGATACGAGGCGGGCGGACAGAAGATCCCGAAATTCGCAAGATATTACCTTGAGGACAAGCCGCACTACCTCGACGATCCGGAAGGCGAATTCTGGTTCGACAAGAAGGGCGAGGGCGGACGCCTCTACCTCAGGACGCCTGGCGACGCAGATCCGAATACGCTGCGCGTCGAAGCCGCGAGACACATGAACCTGATTGACACCGAGAAGATGGAGAATGTAGCGATTTCAAACCTCTGCTTCCGGTTTGTGAATCCGTTCTGGAAACTTGAGGCGACTCCGCCGGAAAGCAAGGATGTGGACTGCGCTGTCGTCAGGATTCTCGGTTCGGGGAGGAACATCACGATATCGAACTGCACCTTTGAACATGTCCAGCAGCCAGTCTATTTCCGGGCCTCCGGAAAGACTGACAGAATCGACAACGTCCTCATCTGTGACAGCCAGTTCAGGGATGCCGACAATGGCGGGATAAATATCAGCGAAGGCGGCGGCTGGGCCGAAGTTGATCCGAACATCGGGCGTGTCTATGATGTGAAGATCCTGAGGAATTATTTCACCAACACGGGGATCCGTCCGAACCGCTATTCACAGGGGCACAACCTGGTGGTAAATGACGCCGAGACTCTGGAGGTCGCAGGCAATGTCGTGGAGCGTGTCTACGGTTCCGGCATCCATATCTTCGGCGGAAAGAACAACATGATGCGCGGCGACCGTCCCTTCAGCAGGATACTCATACATGACAACAAGGTGGTCGATCCGATGCTGAATACGAACGACTGGGGAGGCATCGAGACGTGGCAGGGCGGGCCTGCATATGTATACAACAATATCTCCGGCAATCCCGGCGGGTATTGGAACTACAACTTCATGGGCGGCGGGAAAGGTGCTGGCAACGCGCGTTTCGGCCATGCCTACTATCTCGACGGCGCATTCAAGAACTATCATTTCAACAATATCGCCTGGGGCAAGTCCAAGGATCCGACAAGCAGGCTTGGCAATACGGCCGCACTTCAGGAGATCCACAGCTACCAGAACATGTTCTTCAACAATACCATTTATAATTTCGTCGTAGGCTCCCGCCGTCAGGCTCCGCAGGCCGGACGCGACAAGTTCCTCGGCAACATCTGGCAGGGGATAGGCGATCTGGTGTTCAGACATACGGATCCGGCGAAATCGCGCGAGGAAGGGAATGCCAAGGATGCCGGACCGAAGAAGGATCATTTCGCGATGGAGACCAACGCCTACGGGAAGAATGTCTTTGCGGATGTCGCAAAGTTCGGCGTATACGACCCTTCCGGAAAATGGCTGGACAGCTTCGACGAGTTCAAGAAGACGCTTGCGGACAGCAAATCGCTCGATTCCGAACTCGGCAAGGTTAGCGGGAAACTGCTTCTTGCAGATCCTGAGAAGAAGGATTTCCGCCCTTTGCCAGATTCGGACGCGAAAGGTTCAGGAGTCAAGGCTTTTGTCCCATGGGCGCTCTACGGAGTGGTCGGCGAGTGGAACTTCTATCCATCCGGGGACAGTCCTGACGACATCATCGACGAGCACTGGTTCATGACGGACTACTTCACGGAGAGGGCGGAATATCACAACAAGCCGATGTTCCCGCTGAAGGGCATGAACATAAATGCTGCGAACTACGAGGACGGCCCTCTCGAGAACTGGATCAGAGGTTCTCTCTCCCTCAACGGAAAGGACCAGTATGCAGTGCTGAAGGACGAGGACATGAACAAGCCATTCGAACATGTGGTCGACTACAAGAAGGAGAAGAAGAAGGAGACGGTAAAGACTGCAGGCGCCGACATAAAGAATCCGCAGATCTACAATTCCAATTTCCTGGTCGAAATATATTTCAAGGCCGCACCTGGGCAGAAGGATTCGGTTATTGCCGAGAAGATGAAGGATGCCGGATATTCGCTGGTTCTCAATGCCGACGGTGCCGTTTCCTTTAATCTTAAAGGCAGGGAAGGTGCTTTCGCGGCTGCATCCACGGCGAAGGTGAGCGATGGCAAATGGCATCATGTGATCGCGGAATGCGACAGGAAGTCTGGGAAGCTGAACATCTATGTCGATGGGAAACTTGACGCTTCAGGCAAAGGTCCGGATGACAAGGTTTCGCTTGAGAATTCCGGAGATCTCATGGTCGGCGGAACTCCTGCCGGAAGATGCCTGAACGGCTCGCTCGAATTTTTGCGGATTTCGCAGGGGACGCTGGCTGACGCGAAGACGACCATCGAGGAGCTCTATGCATGGGAGTTCAACGGCCCGTTCCTGAGGGATTTCTCCGGAAGGCCCATGAAGGATGGCAAAAGATACGCCGGCGCGATAGATTTGGAATAAACATTGAACATCCAACATTGAACTTTGAACATCGAACGGAAGGCAATAATTCAAATAATAGGAGAGCTGGCGTCTCGCCGGCATTTTCTGTATTACGAATGCGAAAGCATTCCCGGGAGTGCGCAGACAAAGTCTGCGCCAGCGGTGACTCTGTCACCGCACTACAACGGACGCTGCGCGTCGTAATAAGAACCATACGAGGATATTGAAGAACATATGAAAAAGCCGAACATGCTTTTCATAATAACAGACCGGCAGAACTTCCAGATGATGGCGGAATTGCTTATCTTAGCGCCATTTTGATTTGTTTGCAGTTAAGCCATTCCTGGCCGTGGCCATTGTTTGAACGTGAAAATCCCACAGGGATTCCATACTGCCATGGAATGAGAATCCTATGGAGGGTTTTGCTTGTCAAAACCGTCGGCTCCGACAAGCGTCGCCATCCGCAAAAGAGAATTTGGCCAAAAGAATGATATTTTACATGTGTCATGATCAATTAGGAATATTTTTTCCGGAGGTTTACTTATGAACATCTATGTGATGGTCGACATGGAGGGGATAAGCGGGATATGCAGGGCGTCGCAGGTCATGCAGGGCAGCGCCGACTATGAGAGGTCGAGGAAGTTTCTGACATGGGATGTCAACGCCTGTGTCGAAGGCTGCTTCGACGGCGGGGCGAAGAAGGTGTTAGTGAGGGATGCTCATTCATCCGGCTTCAACTTCATATGGGACGAGCTTGATCCCCGGGCAGAATACATACAGGGCGATTCGCAGCGCGAAAGAATGCCGGGTATTGCTTCCTGTGATGGACTTGTCCTGCTCGGATATCATGCGATGGCTGGCACGGCCGAGGCGATACTTGAGCATACGATGAGTTCGGCAGGCTGGCAGAACTTCTGGCTCAACGGCGTAAAGTCTGGCGAGCTTGCAATCGATGCAGGAATCGCCGGAGACCACGGCGTGCCTGTGATAATGGTGAGCGGTGACGACAAGGTCTGCGCTGAGGCCAGACGTTTCCTAAAGGGGGCAGTCGCTGTGCAGGTCAAGAAAGGCCTTTCCAGGGAAGGCGGTTTCCTGCTTGCGAAGGAGAAGGCCCACAAGCTGATCTCCGAAGGCGCCGCGAACGCGACCAGGGCATGCCGGAGGATAAGCCCGCTGAAGATAAAGCATCCTGTTAAGATGAGGCTTGAACTGGTCTCCAAAGGCAAGCTCCCCGCTGAAAGAGGCGGTCTGAAGATAATCAACGGCAGGACTTACGAGGTCACAGGGACGGACGTTGAGAATGCGCTGAAACTAATTACTGGATAAAAAAGAAAATGGAAGAATTGCTATACGGTTCGGTTTTCCTGCAGGACGCCGACTTTACGCAGGAGAAGGTCGAGGAGGGGCTGTCGCGGATGAAGGCGATGAAGATGAATACGGTCGTCGTCTGGCCGCCGCTGTTCTTTGAGGATGGGAAGAGGAAGTTTGACAGGCATCTGAAGTTCCTGGACACTGCGCGCAAATTCGGATTCAAGGTTGTTATAGAACTTACCGGTCAGGTCACTGATCTCGAGTTCATGCCGAACTGCGATTATAAGGATGAGTATGCGGTCAAGGACAAGAATGTTGTGACTGTCAAGGGCCAGAACGGACTTGGCGAGCTCAACTACAACCATCCCGAGGTCAGGAAGAAGCTCCGCGAGATGATCCTCGACACCGTCAGGGCATACAAGGACCATCCCGCCCTTCATGCCTGGGATATCTGGAACGAGACGCATTTCAAGTCTTACGACAAGTACACGCTCTGCGAATTCCGCAGATGGCTGGAGGGGAAATACAAGACCGTCGCGAAGCTTAACGGCGCCTGGGCGAAATCATACACCAGTTTCGAGCAGGTTGAATTCGAGGAGGTGCTATGGGCGTCCATCGTGCCGTTCATCGATCTCGAGACGTTCAGGAACGACAACCTCGGCGAAATAGTTAAATTCATATCCTGCTGCGTGAAGGAGCTGGACAAGGTTCATAAGACGGTTGCGGACAATGTGATGTCGAATGTCGCCTGGGACGAGACCGACCGCGGGACCGACGACTGGAAGGTCGCCGAGAACGCCGACCAGTTCGGGATATCTTTCTATCCTAAGACCGGTGGCAGGCTCCTTAAGAAAAACGAGCCATGGCTGAGATGTCTTACATTTGATGGTGCGCGCACGGCCGCAGGCGGTAAATTCTTCCTTTCGGAAATGCAGAGCCACAGCTATTCTGAAATCTATACGACGGAACGCGTTTCTCCGGAGGAAATCACAACCTGGGGCATGGAGGCGATATCGCACGGCGCGTCCGCGCTCGTGTTCTGGAAGCTCTATCCGTTCTCATGGGGCCTGCAGATCGGGGGCAGGGGGCTCCTTCTTGCCGACGGCTCGCTCACAAAACGCTCTGCCGCAGCTGAACAGCTCGGAGAATTTATTCGCGGCAACAAGGAAATCGCCGCGGCAATGAAACCTGCGAATTCGGCAGGCGTGCTTTTCGACAGGAACAATATCTTTACGGTCAAGGCGGTGAACTGCAAGGTGAAGGGCCTGATCGGCGACTCTCAGGTCTGCGAATCAGTCCAGGGCCTCTACAGGATTTTTTTTGGAAGGAATGCGGATCTGGATATCGTGTCGCGCGGGGATCTCGCCGCCAGGATAGGGAAACTCAGGACTCTTTTCCTGACATACCAGGTTTCCCTGGACGATGATGCCGCGAAGATGATAAGGAAGTTCGTCGAAGGAGGTGGAACCCTCATAGGCAACCATCCGTTCCTCGACATCGATGGAAACGGCAGGCTCCGGAAAAAACTTCCAGGCGGTCCTCTCAACGATCTCCTCAAGGTCGCATACACCGACAACATCATGGTCGAGAAACCGGCGTTCAGATTCAAGGGAATGAAGAGGGCGGTCCGTTGTCCGAATCCGATCGAGGTGCAGGAGCTGGAATTCAAGGACAAGGCGGGAACAGAGGTGCTTGCAGAAGTCGGCGGTATGCCGCTGGTTATTATGTGCAAGGCTGGAAAAGGCAGGATAATCTATTTCTGTTCGCCGATATGGAACTATGAGGGGAGTCCGGAGTTAGAAGATGCGATCTTCGCAGTTCTTGAAGAGCTGGGCTGTGTCGCGCAGGTCAAATGTACGGAAGGTGTCAGGACTTCCATTTTGGAATCCGGCAGCGCTAAATTTCTGTTTGTCTTCAATTATGGCGGGCTGAAGAAAATCCGTGTTGAAACTGATTTGTCCGCCGGGAAACCGGAGCTTGTCTTTGGCAAGGCGAAGATCAAGCTGTCTGGAAAAGTCCTTGAGCTTTCCGGATCGGAGCATGTGACGGTGCTGAAGTCGTGAGCTGGTTTAATTCAATGTTCTTACGATGAGTCCGCAAACGCGGACGAATCCGTCGGAGTGCGCAGACGGCCTGCACGCCGTAGCCTTGGTCGCCTTTGGTGCTGCCGCTGGCAGGTAAACCTTGGCGAAGGAGTGAATCCTATGAAGTCTGCGCTTTCTTTTTCGCCGGAGACTTTAAGATAAGAAACAGAGCGGTGACTCTGTCACACGCACTCCAGCGGTCAGGCTTGATTGCCTGACGTAAATACATGAGACGGGCTCCTGTTGGCGAATCAAATTGGATTTTATCTGTCCTTTAAAGTACTTCTCCCTCCGTACCTCCTGTATTCCCCTGGAGTCCTGCCTGACAGCTCCTTGAATTTCCTGTTGAAATACGAGAAGTCGTTGAACCCGCATTCGAGCGCTATCGAAGACACCTTGTCGTCCGTGAACCTCAGCCGCGCCATGGCGTCCTGTATGCGTCTCTGGACCAGATAGCTGAACACGGTCTTGCCAGTGTATTTCCTGAACGCCCTGCAGAGATATTCAGGGCTCAGCTTTGCGGATTCCGCAAGCGAATCCAGAGAATGCTGTTTTGCGAAGTTCGCATCCAAGTGGCGCCTGACGGCCTCGACGCCGGAATTCTCCAGGGATGATCTTCTGTTCAGGGGGAGCATGCCGTTCTCTATTGCGTTCCGGCAGCATTCAATCAGGAATATGGTGAAATGGTTGTGTACGGCCGTCTCATATCCTTTCTTCCTTGCTCGGATCTCCCTGTCGATTTCAAAAAGATTGCGCGCGACATTCATATGATCCTTGATAAAGAGGCGTGTCATCCTGTTCAGCTTGTTCTGCAGGCATGGGTCCATGGGGATCACCTCCGGGAGCACCGGCTGGAGTGCGGGAGGCAAAGATGGAAGTGGATGCTTTTTAAGATCGAGATAGACGTTCATGATGTCCATGCCGCCAGGCCCGGTGACAATGTCATGGTACTGCCCATAGTGGGTGATGCTCAGGTATCCGGGCTTCTCATCATATACCGTGTCACCGAGATAGTGTCTGCCAGTTCCACGCAGGATGAAGCTGAGAAGGACGATGTCCGGACTGTGCAGACGCAGTTTCCTGTTCACATATCCGGGAAAATATTGGACAGCCAGGCCAAGTCTGTCGATTGTCCGGGA
>CAZDNQ010000138.1:0-10179 GCA_964506605.1 uncultured Victivallis sp.
AGGCGATGATCGACTTCGACCAGGCGGCCGCATATTTCCCGAAGCAGACCGAGGAAGTCACCGACACACTGAACCTATACAGGAAACGCAGCTATCTCAACAATTCCAAGGAAGGTCGCGTTATCATAAACACCTACCGCGGCATCACTACCGGCGTCGGATATTTCAGCCCGGACTTCCAGAAGGCGCGCGTCTTCATCGACAAAGGACAGAAGGATGTCGCGAAGCAGAAGATATTCGACCATTTCTTCAGACGCAGGCTCCAGGGGCAGTGGGACAAGGTGCTCTCCGACTTCCAGTTCTGCAGGAACTATCTCGATACCGAACTGCCCGGGCTGGATCTCTCAATCGAGCCAGCCTGGCTAACCAACAGCGTGATCGTCACGATAAACAACAAGAGCAAGACCGACATCCATAACGTCACGCTCCTGCTCTGCGTCCGCTTCACCGACATGTTCAAGGGCGACTACATGTCCTTCCCAGTGGGCGAATCCGTCGCCCTGATTCCAGCTGGATCAAGCGTGAATGTGGGAAGGCAGAACATAAGCGACATCACAAAGGACAGCCTCGGAGCCGTGAAGAAATGGAAGGACATCATTGAGTTTGGCGCCGTGCTGATCTCCGATGAGATCATAACCTGGGTGCCCCCTGCGCCGAAACCCAAGACCGAAGAAAACAGCGATCAGCTCGACACCACCGACAAAGCCTTGAACGTCATCAACGATGCCATCGACTCGGTGACAAAATAGCCCGATTCCTCAGATGGACCGCCTAAACGATGCAACAAACTTGCCGATGTCCTTTTCAGTATGAGCGGCTGATACGAAATCCACCTCAAACTGCGACGGCGATAGATAGATACCCTTGTCCAGCATCGCCCTGAAGAATTTTGCGAACTTCGCAGTGTCGCACACCTTTATCTCGTCTAGGTTCCTGAGAGGCTTCCTATCGGTGAAGAATATCGTGAACATCCCGCCTTCAGTTACGCAGTTCATCTTCAGCCCGCGTCGTCCGGCCTCTTCATTGACAGCGTCGGCGATCATCTTTGCGAACTTCGCAAGACGCGGATAGGGGTTTTCCTTTTTGAGTAGTCTCAGCGTCTCAATGCCGGCCGCGAGCGCAACAGGATTGCCGCTGAGCGTGCCTGCCTGGTAGACAGGACCGAGAGGTGCAAGCTTCTTCATGATTTCTCTCTTCCCGCCCAGAGCACCTATCGGCATTCCACCACCGATTATCTTGCCAAGGGTCGTGATATCGGGAGTTATACCGCAAATCTTCCCGTAAGTAGTCGGACCAAGCCTGAATCCGGAAATTACTTCGTCGAAGATCAGGAGGGAGCCGCTCTTCCTTGTCAGAGCCCTCAAGGATTCCAGGAATCCCGGTTCGGGCTTCACGAGTCCCATGTTTCCAGCAACAGGTTCAACAATGACTGCCGCAATTTCTTTCCCATGCTTTGAGAAAATTTTCGCGACAGCCTCGCTATCGTTGTAGGCACACACGAAAACATCATTCACTGCGCCTTGAGGCACACCTGCGGAACTTGAAATCCCATTTGTGAGAAGTCCGCTGCCTGCTGCCACCAGCAGATAGTCGGCATGCCCATGATAGCAGCCGTCGAACTTCAGGATCTTGTTTCTTCCAGTAAAACCTCTTGCAAGCCTTATTGCAGTCATCACGGCCTCAGTTCCAGAAGTGACCATCCTGACCATCTCGAGATATGGAACCATGTTGGTGAGAAGTTCAGCCATCTCGACTTCGCGGGGAGTACATGTGCCAAAGCTCATGCCTTCGCCTGCGGCCTTCCTGACTGCTTCCACGACTTCACGCCTGGCATGACCTAGCACCAGCGGTCCCCAGGAACCGCAGAAATCCACGTATTTCCTGCCATCGACGTCAAAGGCGTAGGCGCCCTCGCCCTTTTTCATATAGACGGGACTTCCGCCGACGGACCTGAACGCCCTGACAGGACTGTTCACCCCGCCGGGTATGAGCTTCTGCGCGCGAGAAAACAAGCCATTGCTAATTGACGAACTGTCCACCGTAGCCTTGGAGGAGGAGGACTGCCGACTTTTTTTCATATATAATCCTTACTATATGTTTGAGTACAAACTATTTTTTCATCAGCTTCCTGTAGGCTTCGAAGTAGCGCTTGCCCATTTCAATCTGGCTTTCGCGGGTGAAATGGATGTGGTCTTCCTGCATGGCCGTAATCTCTTCAGAACTTGCGAAGGCCGCGTTTCCCATCTCAGCTACAGCTGCGATCGACGCGTCCTTTATGTGCTTCTGGCTGCCGGGGCCTATGACGGACACGGGCTTCGGCTGCGGAATCTCCCCCACCACGACCGGACAGTCCGCGCTGTTGAATTTCGAACGGAAATCCTTCATCAGCGCCACAAGCTTGTCCTTGTAGGAATCCCAAAGCTTGTAGTCGCCGGAGTCGGCTTCGCCCTGGTGCCACAAGATGACCTTCAACGTGCCGTCCTTCAGCGCCTTTTCCATACGCTGCACCGCATCATCATACGCCTTTATCTGGGTGGCTTTGCTCACTGCGCCCGGCTTCCAGTCGTCGATGTACGATGCGCCAACGGCAGTCGGAACCAGACCTACGGTGATTCCCGGATTCGCCTCTGCCAGCAGGTTCGCGAACGTGCGCCCCGGCCCAACACCGCAGGAGCCGCGATCGAAGTGCATGGGATCGACCGCCGGCACCCAGTCGCCTGCCTTGTTCATCATCAGCACGCGCTCATGCGGGACCTTGTCCTCATCCTTCACAGTGCCGCGTCCGGACATGTTGGACTGTCCCGCCAGCATTACGATCCAGAAATCTTCCTTCTTGGGCAGCTTGGCCTTTTCCTGCGCGAAAGAGGGCAGTGCGATTCCGGTGCAGAGGACGATCGCAAGCATGAAATTCTTCATCATTTTCAGTGTTCTCCTGTTATAAAGTGTTTTCATTCCGCCGCAGGCGGCCTGAAGCGTTCGGCTATACGGTCGACGCCTTTGCGCGGTCCGTCGACAGGCTTGAACCCGCCATCCTGTGTCCATGATGTCTTCGAAGGATATGGATAAATAGATATGTCCATTTCTGTTTTTCCATTTTCGATGCGCTGCCCCTGTATCATCTCAGGAGCTTCACCCTTTTCACGCCATTTGATCACGAGATCAAGCATGTTCGGCAGCTTGTTTATTCCAGGTCCTGGACCGTGGCTCATCCCGGGAATGATATAGAGCCTTATGAAGGACTTGGCTTTTTCAATGGAGCCGCATTGTTCGGCGACGCGTTCATAATAGTCAAGCGATGCGGTATAAGGAACACATGAATCGGCAGAACCGGATACCATGATCAGCTTGCCTCCACGTTTGTCGAACTTGCTCAAATCGGCATTTTCCGCATTGAGATACGGACCGAGCGCGGCGGTATATGTATCGATGTCCTTTCCGAAATCTATCGTCGTGAGATCCTTGTCCTTTCCGAAGACCCAGTTGAACAGATAGAGGTGCCCGTGCGCGATGCCGAAGGAACTTCCAAATGGTATCCCGCAGAATATACGTTCGCCTGTGATAGCATGCTTCGGGCCGTCGAACAGTTTCCGCAGGGCGTCGGCATGAGCATCCGTCAGAGTTGAATCCTTCTCCCTTGCAAGCTTTATGACCGCCTCAATGTCCTTCATGTCGCAGCGCGGATCGGAGACCAGCTTTCCTGCGGTCTGGGGTATTTCACGCGAAGCCATGTATTCGTTGCCGGCGAGAATGATGTTCTTCTGTTGAGACTCGGTGAACGGGCATTTCTTCAGTATCTGGTCGTTCCACAGGAAGTATGCGTGGAGCGGCGTGCGGCAGTGCGCAGGTATGTTCGAGATGATCCCATCGTAGTCCTCGGGATAGCGCTGCGCCTCCTGGAGCCCCTGCTGTCCGCCTGTCGAGCCTCCGTTGAAATACGAGAACTCGGGATCCTTGCCGTAATACGCCTTGATGAGCTGTTTGGAGACTACTGTCATGAGATGTGTTGCGCGGAACCCGAAATCCTTCCAGACCTCCTGGTTTCCGATTCCGGAATCGGCGTTCGGCGACGTACCCATGTCGGTCGTCGCTACAGCATAGCCTCCCATCAAGGGCCAGGCCAGTCCGCTGGAATTGATGTTTCCAGCGGCGCCGCCATTGCCGAGTCCGAGGAACTTGCCATTCCATTTCTTCGGATCCGGCAGCCACATTTCAACCTTGATATTGGAGCCTTTTGCCGGATTGAGGGTGAGCTTCACAATGGTGCGCGGCGGAACGTTATTTATCGGATTTCCTTTTGGAGGTGTAATTGTCGTGGAATCGTTGTATTCGACGAGTGTAATCTTTCCATTCTCAATTTGCAGCTCCTTGAGAACCGCAAGCTTGTCCTTTTCATCGGCTGCAAAAGCCGTAGCAGCCGCCATTAACCCGAATAAAGCGCAGACACATAAAACATTGCCGATTGCCAATTTCCGATTGCCGATTTTAATCATTAAGAACCATCCTTTGCAGTCTTTCTCGAAGATGCCATTATTTTTGTTAGTTCAATTGCCTCATTTAAGAGGGGTTGCACTCTATTAATTTCCAACAGATTGCCTTCAATTATTATTTCAAGCCAGAAAGAACTTTCATCAGCCTCTTCCTCAACTATTCCAATCTTAGCAATAAATTCATTCCTTGACCTGCTCCTGCAAGAAGCCCTATAATTTGACCCTACAGATGTTCCTGATCTAACGAGTTGTCCTCCTACCGCTCTACCGCTTGTCGTTTTCGGCAATTCATCAACCAAAACCATAATATCCAATGCAAATTTCTTTGTTCTCTTGCATAATTCATCTTTATTCATAAACTATTTCTTCTGATTAATTGGTCATTAATTGCTTCTCTTCATATTCAAATCGAAAATTGGCAATCGGCAATTGGAAATCATTTAATTATCTCGTCATACCTGTTCGCCCAGTATGAGATGATGATATCCGCTCCGGCGCGGGAGATGGCCATCAGGGACTCCCTCGCCATTCCGCTGAGGTCGCCCCAGCCGCGTTCGGCCGACGCGATGATCATCGAATATTCGCCGCTCACATTGTATGCGGCAAGAGGGAGAAGCGTCTTTTCCTTCACCTTGCTGATGATGTCGAGATAGCAGAGCGCTGGCTTGACCATCAGGATGTCCGCGCCTTCCTTCTCATCCTCATGGGATTCCTTCAGCGCGATGTTCAGGTTCTCGAACGACGCCTGATATCCTTTACGGTCACCCTTGCCCGGCTTCGAGGCGGCGGCATCGCGGAACGGACCGTAGAAACTCGAGGCGAACTTCGTCGAATAGCTCATCAGGAGGGTGTCCTTAAAGCCCGACCTTGCGAGCGCGCTCCGGATAGCAAGTATCTGTCCGTCCATCATCGCGCTGGGTGCGACAGAATGCGCCCCGGCTTCTGCATGAGACACCGCCATGTTGGAAAGCACACTGAGTGTTGAATCGTTCTCGACGTCGCCGTCCTTGTCCAATATGCCGCAGTGTCCATGCTTCGTATAGGCGCAGAGGCAGACATCCGTGAAGACTATCAGTTCGGGATAACGCCTGCGGATCTCGCAAATCGCCTTCTGGACAACTCCGTCTTTCTTGAAGGAATAGGCACCGTCAAGGCTCTTTTTGGAGTCCTCGACGACACCGAAGATCATAACTCCGCCGATCCCGGATTTTACGACAGGCGCGAGACGTCTGAGCAGGACATCCACCGTCATCCTGGACTGTCCCGGCATCGCCGTGATCGGAACCTCCCTGTTTTTCCCTTCGATGACAAAGACCGGCCAAATGAACTTCTCCGGCCCCGGGAACGGCTGCGAGAACATTTTCCGCAGACCTTCGTTCTTCCTGTAGCGTCTCAACCTTGTTGATGGGAACATATGCATCACCTCGGGTTTAAAATCTTTTTTTCAACCATTCTCTCGGCCAATGATTCGACGCAGCCATTGATCGTCGCCTCTTTCGCCAAAACAACATCGTCCTTATGCTTTAACTTCCTAATAGTCTCAAGCGTCGGCTTTCCAATTGCAACCGTATACTTGCCTCTCAGTTTTTCCAGACCAAAATTGCCCTGGAATGATTCCACCGCTGACGAACTGGCGAAAACAACCGCGTCAAATTCCGGCAGCTTGTCATATTTCACCGGAATATTCCTGCAGATGACTTCATCCGTGACAACGGCGCCGGCCTTGCGAAGTTCGCAGGAAATCTCCTTGCCCGCCTTGTCAGAGCAGAGACGCAGGATCTTGTCGCCTTTCCGGATTTTCCCTTTGAGCGTCTTCAACATCCCCTCGGCGCCATATGATTCAGCTGCTTCAATATCAGGGAGAATGCCAAATCTGCGGAATTCGCAGGCGGTTCCGGGTCCGCAGACGATGACCTTGGGAAGTTTTCTAAGATTAAAATTCTGTTTCAACATGGATTCCATGAATATCTTAACGGCAGATGGAGAGGTCAAGATGACATGGCTGAAGGATGACATCTTCGAGAACATCTCTTGCGGCAGCGCAACTGGCTTGAGTTCTATCAATGGAAACTTGACAGGAATCCCGCCCAGTTCGCGTACCTTGTCAATAGCCTTTTCCATGATCGCGTCGCTGCAGGTTAGCAGAACCCTTTTTCCCTGAAGCGCGCCATTCCTCCTCAAAATGAATTTTGAATCTGCATTTTCGCCGACAATGAAGATTCCCGGAGCTTCTCCATTTGGAATTCTTACTGATGAACTGGCAAACCTGCCGAGAGTTCCGGCAATGATCCTCTGTTCCGCCTCAATACCGGCCGACAAAACTATCGCAGCAGGCTCATCCCTGCTTCTCCCGTCCTTGATCAGGCATTTTGCGATGTTCGCAGTTTCCGAGAGCCCCATGAAGAATACCGACGGGAAGCGGAGCCTCTCCTCTTTTGAGACATGCTGGAATTCAGATGAGCCGGACCTGCGCGGGGTCATTACGGAAAATCCGCGTGACAGTCCTCGCCGGGTAAGCATGAGTCCCGTAGCACCGACGGCGTTCAAACTGCTGACACCCGGAATGACCCTGTATGGGAGAGCAAGGTTATCGAGCGTTTCAACTTCCTCAGCCAGTCTTCCGAATATTGTCGGATCCCCGCCCTTCAGACGGACGACGTTCTTCCCCTGCCTTGCGAACTTCGCAATCAAATCATTTATCTCATTCTGCTTTAGGCTGTGGTGGCCGCTTCTCTTGCCGACGTACACGGCCTTGGCGTTTGGCGGGAGATGTTTCAGCAGTCCGGGTGTACTTAATGCATCGTAAAGGCAGACATTGCATTTCCCCATGGCATCAACTGCTCCGGCGGTCGCGAGATCCGCATCTCCGGGTCCAGCTCCGGCGAAGACGACGGATTTCACGAACAGTTTGCGCAGCTCGTTGAATATCCTGTCGCCCTTCCTATATGTCAGCGCCAGCCACCCCTGCCCCTCCGGCGGTACAAGTACCGTTTCACTTATGGATTCAGAAATTCTATGTTCCAGCCCTAACCGCTTCATGCCGGCTGCGGCCATGATGAGCATGTCGAACTTTCCGGCGTCAAGCTGTGCGATCCTGTCGTCGATGTTGCCTCTGATCGGCAGAAGCTCCGCCTCCGGGAATCTCTTCCTGCAGTATTCTTCCCTGCGTCCGCTACTTACCCCTATCCTTATCGGCAACCTTAAACCCTGTGCCTTTGTGCCTTTGTGCCTCTGTGGTTTAGGCATTATGATCACATCCCTCGGATCCTCATGCCACGGCAGCCAGAACCAGTCTATGCCTTCGGGCATCGGATCCGGGAGATCCTTGGCGCTGCTGACCGCGCAGTCGATCCTCCCTGAAAGGATGGCGTCATCCAGATCCTTGGTGAAGAAGTCGGCAGGTGAAACGCGCAGATCGGTCTTCCTGTCGCGGTCTCCGGGAGTCGAAATTGTCTCAAGCCCGAAAACGACGCATGGAAGGATTCTCCGGAGCCTCTCCAGGGAATCCGAGGTCTGCGCGACGGACAGCTTGCTGCCGCGCGTCCCAACTTTTATCTTTATTTTTTTCATATTTTAAAAGGTAATGCCATGAGGCAAATGGGCAAACTATTTCTTCAGTGATTCAAGCTTGTCTGCGGCATCCAGGCTCTGGAGTTCCGGCAGACCGCCTATCAGCCGGTCATCCAGGAAGATCTGCGGGACGGTCTTCATTCCTGAACGCTTCTCCATCGCCTCCCACATCGCGTCGTCATCGTAGCCCACGAGAATCTCCTCGAAAGGGACGTTTCTATTTTTAAGAAGCTGTTTTGCAGAGACGCAGTACGGACAGCTTTTCATTGAATACACAATCACCTTTCCCATAGGCATCTCCTTCTGGAATTGATTCTTCCCAGACATCCAAGCTCAATTGACGGGAGCTGGCGGCCGGGAAGCCTGTGCTATACTCCCCTGATGCCGCCCATCAGCTTATCGAACTGCGGGCGGTGCTCCTCAATCACTTTTGAGCTCTGCTCGAAGACATGCGACATGTCAATGGCCTCGCGGCGGTGCCAGTGCTTCAGGTCGTCAAGATCCGCGATTGTAACGTTAGGCATGAGCTTCCTGAACTCCGGTGAGACATTGCGCGGGATGCCAAGGTCGATTATGAGTATCTTCTTCGTCTGGTCCATGAACGGTGCGTGCCCGTTGTGTATCAGGTAGGCCGGAGTAGTGGCGACCGAGATAATGATTTCCGCCGATGGAAGATGCTCCTTCATCTCGTTCAGGCTGCAGAGCCTCACCTTGTGGCCTTCCTTGATCTCCGGTCTGTTCATATGGTAGCACCATGTGAATGAGCAGCCTCTGGCGAGAAGTTTTTCAGCGATGGCCTGGCCTATGATCCCGGTTCCTACGAGGATAATGCCGTGCTTTGAGATGTCAGGAAACATGTCGTCGGCATATTTCAGGGAGAGATCTTCGATTTCAAAGGCCGAGAACATAGGTTCCACCATCTGGCGGATGTGCTTTGAAATATGCAGGGTGTTGTCGAACCATTCCTGCATGAGCTTCCCTCCCCATCCTTTCGCCTTCGAGTAGTCGAGGGCGCTTTTGAGCTGGGCGGTTATGTGCTTTTCGCCGGGAGTCTGGGACATCAGCCCCGCGCAGACGAAGGACATATGCTTGAATGCGTCGTATCCGTATTTCACATAATATGAATCCTCGCGGAGCCCCTCAAAGCCCATTATCTTCAGCAGGAGCTTCTCTAGCGCCTCGGAAGGCGAAACGAACGCCGCCATCTCGATCCTGTTGCAGGTGTTGATCAGGATGAACTCATGTACGCCGAGGAGGTGTATGAGCATCTCACCGGTGCAGTCGAACCTGTCGCCGACAAGGTGCACGGATTCGCGTTCCTTCAGGCTGAGGTAGTTCTGGTCGGTCCCGATCACTATCATCTCGGTCTTCGAAATGAAATCCATATGCCTGGATATCTTCTCCTTTATCAGACGGCTCCGCCTGCAGGAGGTGCCGCCCGTGGAAACCGAGACCGTAAGTCCGTCCTTTTCTATTGTAGCAGGCGTGATGAAGGCGCCGTCGCGCCAGTTCTCATCGACGGCGCAGCAGAGTATGCCATGCTCCCTGCAATGGCCTACAACCTCCGAATTCACCGATGTGACGTTTGTCGCTGAAAACACAAGGGCGATACCCTTCAGCATGGAAGGCTCGAATTTCCTCCTCATGGTTGACAGCCTGCCCTGCGATTCGAGCTCGGAAATCTCCGGATCAATTTCCGGTGCGGCGACAACCACATCGGCATGCGCCCTCAGCAGGAGCTGGATCTTGTGGAAGGCGACGCTGCCGCCGCCGACGACAAGGCATTTCCTCCCCTTTAGAAGGAGATTTACAGGGAAAGTCTTATGCTCGGTTTTGACGTTTGTCTTCATCTTAGGTTTTCTAATCTATGCTGTGACAGGGATTTTTCAATTTGCAGATGAAAAAAGCAGGACGGCAGCCGGTCATCTGGATATTGAAGCCGGAGATGCGGAAGCCATCGGATTCTGCCTGAGATGCACAATGCAGAGGCGGCCGTCGGAACGCCAGCGGTCGCCGCCGCCGTTGAATCCTTCCGCCTGCTGGAACCTCTTCATAAGATTGATCTGCCCCACCCAGCCCGCCTTCTGGAGCTGGGCTGATATCAGGTCGCGCTCGGCGTCCA
>CAZDNQ010000139.1:0-10164 GCA_964506605.1 uncultured Victivallis sp.
GCTGCTGATCTTCTTCGACCATTCGACAGGCGCTTCCGATTCGAAGAACCCTGTTTTGACTTCCTTGCCCTGACTTGACATTTCAAACCCCCGTTTGTTAATCGGCACGGCCCAGAGAACTGGAGAGAGATTCCGGATCTGAAGGCGTCCAGCGGACTGCGACAGGAGAGCCGCCGACCGGAACATCCGGCAGCACAAGTTTCCCGTTATCATAGGAAGTATTTACAGGCAGGGATTCCCCGGTATGAAGGTCGCACATTTCAATGCGGCTGAACTGTGGCGCCCCTTTCCATTCGATGGAACCGGCAGGATCCCTGTATTCCCCGCTGATACGTCCGCCGCGCCATACAAAAGATACAATGTCTTTCCCGATTTTAAACCAGTATATCTGCGGAGATGCGATGTTTAGATACGGTTCGATCACAGGATGCTGCCAGAGGTCCTGGTTCTGGGGCAGGGGATTCAGGTCGACATTCAGTACGGCAGGGGCCTTTTCAATCATGCTCCATTCAGGTGACATCAGTTCAGAAAGGCGGCGGAGAGTATGCCAGGAAGGCTTCTTTGAATATGATCTGCTCTCATGCCGGACCATCCCGAAATTATCTTCAAGCTCGTAGCGGTTGACGCCGTCGTCCATGAAATCGTAGATGTACAACGACTCAAGTCCGGCGGCAAGGGAAAGGATTGTTCCGCGGGCGAGATACTTTGACTGCGCTTCTTCGGAATATCCCGCCATGTTGTGTCCCTTGCGGTGGTGGTCGTAGGTGGAATATCCCCATTCCGTCGCGTGGAGCGCGAGTTCGCGTCCGAGATGTTTCCTGCAATGCTCCTGCGCACGGCGCCAGAGCGAGAAATAGCTGTGATCGTCGTCGGCCACCGATATCCCGTCGCGTTCATGGATCTGCGCACCGCCCCAGGGTACGGTTTCCGGAGGGAAACGGCTGGGGTAGGGGTGCGAGGCATAGGCGTCGATATCCTTCAGTGACTCGGGAAAGCGTTCAGCCATGAAGAAGAACTGAGGGTCCCCCGGCGCGACTATCAGCGGGATCTGCGGGACTTCCCTCTTAAGGACTTCCGCCGTCCTCTCCACAAGCTCTGCGAACTTCGCAAGCCAGGGGCATGGCTCCTTTCCGCTCCAGGAGCCGCCGTAGTGCTTCAGGAACTGGAAGTTCGTGGGCTCGTTCCAGATCTCGAACGATGCGATATTGTATTTCCCGGCAAGTTCGCGGGCCATGAACTTTGCGAAGTTCGCAAACGCCTCCGGGTCCAGCGGGTTCTCATATATGCTGTTTCCATATAGGAGGATGAAGTCTATGCCCATGCCTGCGTCCGAGACCCTCTTAAGCCAGTCGTGGTTCTCCGGTGATATCGAATACCTGCCTTTTTCCCTTTCGACATTGTGCCACTCTATCTCATCCCTTACGAGGGAGACGCCCATGTCGGCGGCGAGCGGAACCAGGTGTTCGGCCTTCCAGCCCTGGTTTCTCCTGCTGAAGTGGGTGCATATTCCAAGTCCGCGCATTTTCCAGCCTCGTCCTTTTGCTTGGTGTATTTAAACAATACAATAAAAACAATACAATAATAAATGTATCGAATAATGACGTGCATTCAAGCCCCGTATATTAAAAATACAATTTATTTTCTCTTGACAAAGTATTCATTGTATTTTATTGTGGACGGAATACCTGAGGAGGAGCTATGACGAGGAAGGAAAAACAGCTGTACAAGGAGCTAAGGGGGCTCGTCGATTCCCTGCCGCCGCGGTCCAGGATACTGACCGTGCGCGAGATCATGAGGAAATATTCCATCAGCCAGTGCATAGTCGACCGTGTGCTGCGCAAGCTCCGCGAGGAGAAGCTCATAGTCTCTTTCGTCGGCGACGGAATGTATACGACCGGCGGCGAGGAGATACTCACCCTTGAGAAGAGGAAGAAGATCGCGATCGTCGTTCCGGACTATCCTTCCTCGCATACGAACATGGTGACTGAATGCCTGAAGAAGCAGGCCGCCTCTGAAGATTTCGCCTTCAAGCTCATCTATGTGCATGACGACAGCGGCCTGAGGGAGAGCATGAGGGCGCTGAACTGCGACGCGGCGATCATCCTGCCGAAGAAGATGCCGATAGACAAGGAGGACATCATCTTCGTGAAGTCGCTCAACATTCCCGTCGTCATCCTCGAGCTCAATACCGAGGTCATCAACATCGACTCCGTCGGCACAGATGATGAATACTGCGGCGCGATTGCTGCGAACCATCTGATCGGTCTCGGCCACCGGAGGATCGCCGTTCTCAATCCTGAACCTGCGAATCCCGCATCGCATAACCGCATAAGCGGATTCATGAAGCAGGCGAGGCTTTCAGGGATCGATGATGCACAGCTCATAGACTGCAGCACGAAGCCCGGAGAGAACTCCGCCGTGAAGGCATATGCCAGGATGAAGGAGCTTATCAAGGGCAAAAAGCTGGATTTCACCGGCCTCTTCATCGTGAGCGACGGTTCGGCGCTTGGCGTCAAGAAACTGCTGCGCGAAGAGGGGATTGCCGTCCCTGGACAGTTCAGCATCATCGGATGCGACAACATACCGGAATCGTCCTTCTTCTCGCCGCCTCTGACCACTATAGACAAGAACGTCGACAAGTGGGCGGTGCATTCATTCGAGATTATCAAGAGCCGCCTCAACGGCGACAAGTCCGACGCGAAGCATGTCAACATCGTCCCCGAGCTGATCAGGAGGGACTCCACGGCGCAGTTCACGGCTGCGGCCAAGAGGAAGAAGAACTGAAATTCCTGATCGACTAGGTCCTGTAGGGATGAAGAATCCATAAGTCTGAATTGTCTCCATATTATACCCTTCCATACTCTTCCAGGGATTGCTTCCAGGTGTATTTTTATTTTAAAGAAGGAGGTGTGAATATGAAGATAAGTCTTTCAAGGATGATGGCGGTGCTGGCTGCATGGATGATATCGCTGTATGCATGCGCCCAGGTTTCCACTGTACCGGTGAAATCACTTCCGCAGAATGCGAAACTCGCAATCTGCGGCGACTCGATCACCGAGCAGATGCTTTACACGAAATATGTCGAGATCTATCTGCGCGCCTGCGCCGGGCGGAATGACGTCAGCGTCTTCCAGTTCGGATGGGGCGGCGAAAACGCCGACCAGTTCAGCAACCGCATAAAGAGAGGAGATCTTGATGCGTTTGTCCCTACGGCGGTCACTTTCCTGTATGGTGCGAACGACGGTGGCGGCATGACATGGGCTGACTGGGTCGGTACCATGTGGACCGGCCGTGTCAATAATGCCCTCAGCAACCTGAACAGCAAGTACCCTTCGGCTGCCAGCTATACGGTCATATGTTCGCCGACATATTTCGACCAGAGGAGCGATGGGCAGTATGTCGACAGCATCGCCAGCAGCAACAGCATGATGTCGCATTTCCGCGACATAGATCTTTCCATTGCCCAGAATTCAAAAAAAGGATTTGCCGATATCCGTCAGAGAATGCTCGAGACTTGCACGGCTGCAAAGGCGGTCCTGGGGGCAAGCTATCTCATAGGCGGTACCGACGGCGTCCATGCCGGCCCGAACGGACATCTGATGATCGCCCATGAAGTTCTCAGGGCGTTGAACTGCGACGGTGCGATCGGGACTATCAACGTCAACATGTCCGGTGCCGCCACCGCGTCGGCGGGACACACGGTCGTCAGCTTCTCGAACGGGACTGTCACTCTCGACAGCACCCGCTATCCCTTCTGCAGCAACTATGACAATTCGACGGCCGCAGACAGGATGGGCACAATTCTTCCTTATCTCCCGTTCAGCCAGAACCTCAACCGCTTTGTACTCGTAGTGAGCAATCTCGGGGCGGCGAACGCAAATGTGACCTGGGGAGGAGCGACAAAAACATTCACCAGCGCTGAACTGTCGGCAGGCGTCAATCTGGCGGATAAATTCGAGAAGACTCCCTTTGATGCGGCATTCGCAAAAATCATGGGGCTGATTGAGAAGAAGCAGATCAAGGAACGCGACATGATCAAGGCGGCCGGCGATGCGACCGCGGCGGTAAAAGGATGGACCGATGCGGATGTGGCTGCCCGCAACAGCATGGATGCCGACGTGAGGAATTCAATAACAGCCGTCCGCCATGCGATCACAATAGTTCCCGTCGGAGGAACCGTTGCTCCGGTGATATCAGTAGCCGGTGCGGCCAGCGGGACTGTCGGCGCCGCGTTCAGCTACCAGATCACTGCGGCGAACAGCCCGGCAAGCTACAACGCCACGAATCTTCCCGCCGGACTTGGCATCAACACCGCCAGCGGTCTGATTTCCGGAACCCCGACGAAGGAGGGGACAAGCAACGTCACACTTTCAGCGGCGAATTCCGCCGGTACTGGAACTGCGGTATTGACGATAGGCATTTCCGCCGCCACTCCTGTGCCTGTCATCAGCAGCGCGACAACGGCCAGTGGTACCGTAGGGACGGCGTTCAGCTACCAGATCAAGGCGAGCAATGCGCCGACGAAATTTTATGCGACCGGACTTCCCGCAGGGCTCAGCGTCAATTCGGCAACCGGAGCCATCTCCGGAACTCCGTCGGCGCCCGGAACAACGAACGTGCTTATTTCCGCTGAGAACGCAGGGGGCAACGGGCCTGCGGTCACTCTCGTGATCACAGTCACATCGGCGGCGCCTCCGGCTTTTTCCCTCACCGTGGCCAGTGGAAGCGGCGGTGGAACGTACGAGCAGGGCGCAATAGTGCAAGTATCTGCGAATTCCGCAGGTGCCGGACAGGTCTTTGACAAATGGACCGGCGACGTAGACCATATCGCGTCTGCGAGTTCCGCAACGACTAATGTGACGATACCGGATCATGCGGTCAGCATATCTGCCACATACAAGTCTTCCGGTTCTGCAACCAGCGGTATAATAGTCAGCGATGATTTCAACTGCACGGATCCATGGTACTGGAAGTACATGGCCGCAAGGACACCGGCTACGGACCTGCCTGGCGGGAAATGGATTTACGAGAGCGGCGATGGTGACTACGAGGCGTTTGTGCAGGGAAGTTCTGCGAATTCCGCAAACCCGAACATGGCGATCTTCCATTTCGCGGCAAGCACAGGAATTTCAATCGCGAGCCAGGGAACATATGTCAAGCCTTCCAATCTGACTATCAGCGCGGATCTGAAATTCCAGAGCGGCGCATGCCAGTATGTCCTGCTCGGGTTCTATCCCGGGATCAATAACCGGAGCTACAATCCTCTCAGCAATTTTACAGGCCTGAAGCTTAACGTCGATGGAAGCCTGTCGCTTGTCCAGAACGGGATTGCCGGCACGACAGTGGCCTGGAAGGGAAGCACATTCAGTCCGGCAACGTTCAGGAACCTGTCCTACTCGGTCAATACTTCCACAGGCGCAATCTCCAACGTAGTGCTTGCCGGCAGCAGCACCACATATAATTTCACCTCGACGGCATTTGCCGATGCAGTGACCATGTATGCAGGAATTGGCGGAGCAGGGGGGCAATATGAATCAGTTTTCATTGACAACTTTGCTGTTTCCGGCGCGGGTGCGGCTGCTCCACCTGCAACTTATGTCCTGACAGTAAGCAGTGGAACCGGCAGCGGTTCATATGCGCAGGGCGCAGTGGTTTCAATAACTGCGAACTCCGCAGCTGCCGGACAGGTCTTTGACAAGTGGACCGGCGACATTGACCATGTCTCATCTGCGATTTCCGCAAATGCGAATGTGACTATGCCGGATCATGCGGTAAGCCTTACGTCCACATACAAGTCTTCCGGTGTTGCAACGAGCGCTGTAATAATCAGCGACGATTTCAACTGCACGGATCCATGGTACTGGAAGTACATGGCCGCAAGGACACCGGCTACGGACCTGCCTGGCGGTAGATGGATATACGAGAGCGGCGACGGCGACTACGAGGCGTTTGTGCAGGGAAGTTCTGCGAATTCCGCAAACCCGGACATGGCGATCTTCCATTTCGCTGCGAGCACAGGAATTTCAATCGCGAGCCAGGGAACCTATGTCAAGCCTTCCAATCTGACTATCAGTGCAGATCTGAAGTTCGGGGACAGCACGTGCCAATATGTCCTGCTGGGATTTTATTCCGGCCTGAACAGCAGGAGCTTCAATCCTGCCGGCAGCTTTACCGGGCTGAAGCTGAATGTGGACGGCAGCCTGTCGCTTGTCCAGAATGGAATTGTCGGTACGGCGGTGGCATGGAGCGGAAGCGCGTTTAGTCCGACGACATTCAGGAACCTGAGCTATGCTGTCAACACTTCCACGGGCGCGATCTCAAATGTGGTGCTTGCGGGAAGCGGGAGCAGCTACAGCTTCAAGTCCACAGCGTTCACAGACGGAGCGACTTCATATGCCGGTATCGGTGGTGCTGGATCCCAGTATGGTTCAGTGATGGTTGATAATTTTGCCGTGTCGGGCATCTCTTCTTCATCTGTGATGCAGACGGCATCATCAGCGAGCATGGCAACTTCTGCGCAAAAGGTTTCGGCAATGGTCATGTCATCTCCTGTTTCGGCGGCAGGACAAGTCGCAAATTCCACGATTGCCGGGCAGCTGTCGGAAACGGTTTATGGAATAGTCCTGCTTGAAGTTCCAGAGAACAACCAGGATATCCCATACACAGCGCATTTCAAGGGCAGGGTGATTGATATTTCCGGACAGAAAGGAGTGCCGGGTGTCACTGTGCAGGTAAGGGATCCTGTCGGAGGAAAGTCCATTCAGGTTCCTGGACAGAGCGACAAGGACGGTTATTTCAGCTATTCACAGGTGATAACGGCGGATGGGGAACACACATTTGATTTCTTTTTTGACAAGATCCCGGATCCTACCAGGCTCACCGCAAGCCATACGGTCGCAATGAAATGTCCATCTCCTGATCCGTCCGGAAGTTTTGATGCGGCAACATATCTTGCGATGGAATCAGCGGGGCTGTCAGCGGATGACGTGCTTGGAATGCAGAGATATTTTGAATTGAGGAATGGATGGGCTGCAGGAAAAATCACAAGAACCTACAAGGATATGTGGATCAGCAATACTGCGGCGTCCAGGGATGAAATTGCCGATGTGAATTTCAGTTCCGGCCTGAACCTCGTGCTCTACGGCGTCGAGGGCGGAAGCGCGGGGAATACGCACTTGGTCGGACCTGCAATGAGCACAGTACCGCTTGTCGTCCATGTCTCGCCTGCAAGGGAGGCGCTCGTGATCCAGAATCTTTTTGAAAATGGGATTTTGGACGAAGCGCAGAAGTTCTCGTTGCTTACAGGGAAAACCGGAACTGTCAAAATCGCCGTGGTCGCGAAATCAAATGAAGAGACTGATGGCGATTACGATATCCATCTTTCTGCCGCCGATCAGATGGAGATACTTGCGAATATCGCAGAAGGGAGGGCGGTCTCCATTGAAAGCGAAATTTATTCCGATATCGCCGTGAGGGCATTGTCCGTAGATACTGAAAGCTTGATGAAACTCGAGATAGCGGTGGTGAGCCATGTCAAATAGGAAGGGAAACGGCAAGATCAGGATTGCGCTTGTCGGAGCCGGAGGCTGGGGCGGCCAGCATGCGAGGATATTTTCCGGACGCAGGGATGTGGAGTTCTGTGCGATTGCCGGAAGGAATCCTGGAAAGACGAAAACACGTGCGGAGTCTTATGGTGTCAGAGCATATACGGACATAGATGAAATGCTCAGGGCGGAGAAGCCGGATCTTGTGAGCCTCTGCCTTCCGAACAAAGGACACTTTGATGCCACATTGAAGGTCATACGTGCGGGAGTTCCGCTTCTCGTGGAGAAACCGCTAGTGTTCAGGATGGATGAGGCGGACATCCTTCTGAATGAGGCGTCCAGGCGGAAATTATTTTTCGCCATCAATTTCAACCACCGTTACGGAAAACCTGTGCAGATGGCGCATGAGGCGATCAAGTCAGGAAAACTCGGGAATATCGCATTCGCGACCTGGCGCTTCGGCGGAAGCGACATGCAGTGTCCGGAACACGAAAACCTTATCGAGACACAGTGCCACGGGTTCGACATGCTTGAACATCTCTGCGGGCCGATCGATTCCATTGCGGCGCAGATGACTGACTGCAAAGGGATGAAACATACCTCGCTGGTGCTTGCGCTCCATTTCAGGAGCGGAGCCGTCGGTGCCCTGATAGGCTCATACGATTCGTCATATGCTTATCCAGGCACCCATCATCTCGAAGTGAACGGGCAGAAGGGGAGGATCGTCATCGAGGACACGGTGCGCAGATATTCGTTCCAGAAGAAGGACTGCGAGACAGCGGAAGTCTATCAGGCGGGATATTTCAACGATTATGACCGTGAGTTCCTGAAGACATTCGACAAGCATTTTGACGGGTTGATTTCTGCGTTCAAGGCTGGGAAGGAACCGCCGATACATGCAAGGGCAGGCAGACGTGCACTGGAGCTTGCAAAGGCGGCGATAAGGTCGTTCGAGGAAGGAAAGAGGATTGAAATATGAAAATGCCGGAAGTTCTCAAGGCCAGGTGACCTCGGCGCCACCCTTTGTCTTCCAGCAGTGGATGCCATAGTGGTTGATGTCGCCGCCGCGTTTCTTGTCGTTTGTTGCATTGAGCAGGATGTCCGAGGTTGCAAGCTCCACATGGCCGTCGCCGAAAAGTCCATTCGCCCCCTGACCATGCGCCATCCAGACACTCTGTGAATTCCATGAGCCGCCGCCCCAGAACTGCCTCGCGCAGAATTTGTCAGTCCCTTCAGTAAAAGGTTCGGCCCAGTGGTCTGTCGCGCAGGAAGTGTCAGAAAGCATTATGAATTTGTTCGCATCCATGATCTTGTACATCATGAAATACTTGAACGAGCCGCCGTTCCATGGGGTGTACCACATGTATTTGCCGTCGTAGTTCGGTGTGCCGTTCCATAGATCAGTGCTCATGTATACTCCGTAGTATCCTGCCTTGTCGCCGTTGGTGCTTCTGCCTTTGTTCAGAGGGCAGTGTATGATGTCTGAACTGGACGTTGCTAGATAATTCAATGAGACGCTGCTGGTGCCCCAGTACCAGGAATACCATGGATATCCGGTATATGGGCTGTCGGTGTATGATTCCTCTCCGGGGACATATCCGCTGAAGTCAGTGGCGTAGCATGCGAAGGCGGTGCCAACCTGCTTCTGGTTGCTTGTGCAGAGCGCAAGATATGCCTTTTCCTTTGCATTCTTCAGTGCAGGGAGGAGGAGGGCCGCCAGTATTGCGATGATCGCAATCACGACTAAGAGCTCTATCAGTGTAAAGAGTTTTTGAGTGTATCTGCCTGCCATTGCCAGTGTCCGGTGAAATTTTCTTCCTGATAAGTTTCCGTTTATGGGCTTCAATAGCTGAACTGTACCACGTCGTATGTATAAAAGACTTTCGGTTTTGTTGCGGTATTGGCGTAGAGGTCCTGCGACGAGAGAGATTCCACATGGCCGTCGAAATAGGTGTGTACCGCATTCCTTTTGCTATGGACGAGGTATATGGCCACGTTATAGAATGCATTGTTCGCTATCGCCTTGAAGGCGCCCATGCCATGTCCGGGATTGCCGAGATCGAGTGAGCCGTGGTTCTCCGCCGTGTCAGCAAGCATGATATAGCTTGCCGGCTTGGAGATCTTCAGGAAGTAGACCGGGTTCCAGCCGTAATCATAGTAATTGGAAGGGGTGAATGAGACATATGGGTTCCAGCCTAGATTCTGATCGTCCACATACATGCCATATCCGTAATACTGGTTTCCGTCGTCGTTTGTTGGAATCGTATTATAGTCCGAATCGTAGAATTTCTCGGAAGGGCATCCGAAGACCTTTGGATTTGTTATGTACGCCTGTCCGTTTGCGGCCTGGCAGGTCCCTCTGACGAACTCCATCCAGAAATGGTAGTGTCCGCTGGCGGCGGCCTTCCAGTGGGAGGGGATCACGGAGTTGTAGTCCTCGCAATATCCGAATATCCCGAGACTGCACTGCTTCTGGTTGCTGATGCAGAGGGCCTCCTTCGCCTTGTCCTTCGCATTCTTCAATGCCGGAAGCAGCATCGCGGCCAGGATTGCGATGATCGCAATCACCACCAGGAGCTCAATCAGCGTAAACGCTGTTGAGCGCTTCGCCCTGCGGGCT
>CAZDNQ010000140.1:0-10120 GCA_964506605.1 uncultured Victivallis sp.
GCCCACCATCCACTCCTTGACATGAAGGGGGATGGGATCGTAGAACTTCGACAGGAGCTTTGCCCAATCGGGAACTTGCTTGTCTTCTAAACAAGTATTCTTGTTCATGGAATAGCAGATGGCATCCTCGCAGAAGCTCAACTTCTCTATAGGTGTATAGTGCCAGAATGGCTCTTTCCTCGTCTTCTGGTACCGGACCGGAGGCCATGCCTTTGATACCGTGACGGAATTCCTCTTGAACTCGTAGAGCTTGCCGTCCTTTACGGTAAAACCGCGCCTTGGTGTTGAAAAATTCCCATTCATATATCAATAACCTCCCTCTTTATCTTCAATATCGCCCTATCGCATGGACATTATGTGTCCTGTTCCCTACTTGCCTTTGCAGTTGCCCCAAATCTCCTTCATAGTCCCTACGCCGGATGGAGTCCCAGATGTTTTATCCTTGGTGATTGATTCAGGGGCTTTGGATTGGAGTGAACTGCCAGAACCTCCAGTCGTAGGCTTTGTGACAAAACTCTGTTCGTTTTTGATCGGCGGTGGAATCCTGCCTATGACGACAGTTCTTTCCTCAGCCAAGGAGATTATGGAGACAAGCATCAATGTGATAATAATAGTTTTCATCTTCTACTCCTTTCAGCATTCATATAGGCTCTTGTATGTGAGATTGCCGGCGATGCGCCAAAGCGTCTCCTCGATGAACTCCTTCGACCTGGAATACGGCAGGAGGAAAGAAACTATGTCCGCATCCGGCTCAATTGATTCTATGTCCGGATCCCATGCATCTCCCAGCTGCTCGCGCAAGGCCTCTTTCTCCAGCTCGATTATCCTTTTCACGATGGCGATGAATTCATCTTCAGTGTTGATGTTTTCCGGAAGCCCTCCATCCTCCTTGAGCAACCTCTCCCATATCCAATCGGCTATCTTGATCGTATTTGCCGCCGTAGCCGAATCAAAGCTTTGGCCCCACAGGAAGAGGTATCCTTTCATGGCTGGAACACCGGATCTTCCACCCTCAAGCCGCAGGGAGAATACATGCCTATAGTCGAGAAGTTCGTATCCGCATTTTGACATCTTCGTGCTGACATCCTCCATTTTCTCGAAGTTGAACTTGGAGTTGCCAGATACATTCCCTATGAACTCGGAATGATACATGGACGCCCTTGCCGGATCGTGTTTCACCGATACCAGGAACTTGCCGACCCCATGAGTCGAATACATGTCGGTCACCTGCATGTACGGCTCCATCTTGAGGAAATGCCAGTTGTCCCTGTGGATCGAGTTGAGCCAAGTGTCAAGGCCTGCATTGTATGCGACCAGTTGAAGTTTCGTTTTCATTTATACCTCCTCATCCTCGTTGAAATCTTCCATTATTTTCATATATGTCTCCAGTGGCGGCATGGACAGCGTCCCGTCGCCAGTAAGTCTGTAAAGGTGTTTGGCAGCATGGAGAGCGAATGGTGGATCGCAGTAGCGCGCCTCCCTGATGGCCATTTCACATAGCTCAAGCGCCCATTTCCTGTCTGCCAGCACGTTGTAGACCAGGGCAGAAAGCCTGTAGCAGTCACGATGGCCACTTCGTACGGAATGCAGGTCCATTATGAACCGTATCTGGCAATGCCTTGATTTTAGCTTTAAGAGGGCCGCCTCTGCAATACGGTAAAACCTATCGCTGCCGTCATCGTCTATCCTCCGGATGATTTTGGAAAGAGTGTCGCATATAAGGTACTCCTCAGGCATGAAGGATGTTACGGATTCGAGAACACGTATGAGAGGGGAAGGAGAGGAATTCTTTTCGATGGCGAGACGGTATATCTCCCTTCCTTTTTCAGGTTCCTTGATTTCCCGGATGAAGAACTCTGCAGTCATGAAGAGTTTTTCCATTCCTACTGCCGCAACGACACCGTACATGACCTGGTTGAATCCGGATCTGTCAAGCTTGAGCTTTGCGGCTTTAAGGATCATGTGCAGGGCTCCGGGCCCATGGCTGCGATATTTTTCCACCAGGGACAGGAATGTGCCAAAATCCACTTTCCCTACTCCATCTGTCTTTTCCAGTTCCAGGGAAAGCGCTTCGCAAAGCACCTCCTCTTTGATTTCCGTAGATTCATGTAAGATGCCATCCATTTGAAAGTATCCTTTCCTTGAATTCCTTATCTGAAAACAGCCTTTATGACAAGGCCTCCTGCTATCATTAGTATTACTCCTGCCCATGGAGCTGCTGCAAGAACCACCAATGTCAGGACCATGTATTCAATTACGAATGCGATGACCAGAAGACCGACAATTACGAGGAATCCCGGTTTGAAGAATTCTATTAGCCCGTCTGCCATTCTCCTTACCATTAGCCCCGCCTGGTAGTACTTGTCGGTTTCGGGACATTGCGCAGGAGCTTTATTGACCATTGCCGCTGACGCGATGAGGCGCGACTTTTCTTTTTCAGCTTCCACTCTTACCTCTTCCGGGGTCATGGCAGGACCTATGGTGAACCCAAACTTCTCAGCCAGAGTATAGATGTCATCCGCTCCCCTCAATTTCCTTTTTGCCATCTTCTTCATATTTGCCTTCCTTTCATTGCCAGCATATATAACATGAGTCGTGCCAACAGAACCTCGGGAAAGCCTTCTGAACTCATTTGGGCCTTGACAAAGGCACCATGAGCATATAAAATAATGATATAAACAATCAAATAATGACGGGTTATGGAAAGCAGACTCATAATAACTGGATGGCTCGTGGACTTTGCCTGTGCGGCTGCGGTTACGCTTGTTAGGCATCCTGATTCCGAGATACTGCCCCTGAGCAGGAGGGCCCTGCCGTTCTATCTCGATGAACTCTCTACCAGCAGGCTTCCGAAATATTCAGAGATAATCATCCTGAGCGTTCCATTGCAGTCGCCGAACGAGGCCTTGTTGAAAACCGCGCTTGCAAAGCTCAGGAAGAGTGGAATCAAGGTCTCCTGGTTTTGTTCTTATCCGGCCGCAGCCCAGGAGTCCAAGGGTTTCCTTGATCTTCTTGAGTCAAAGGTTTCAACGGAAGAGAAGGAACTGTGCCGGTTCATGGCGGAGGAATTGAAGCTGTCATTGCGGCTTGCGAACATCCAGAACATAATTAGGATCGCGCGTAAGGACGTAGCCAGCACGGATGCGGACAAACAGAGGCAAATGCTCATAGAGGCGGGAATGTCGAGATACAGGCGCTTCCAGGAGCTCCAGCCTTTCATTGATGCCGTAAAGACAATATCATCAAACAGTCCCTTGTCTGACATCCAGAACAGGATAATAGATGAATATATCCGTTTCGGGCACCGGGAACTGCGGGGTTCAAGCCGGGCCATTGCTGAACTGAAGAAACTTGTAAAGCTTGTCGGAGCCGACAGCCGGTGTAGCGTCATGATATGCGGTGAGACAGGAACAGGCAAGGAGACTATAGCCAGCCTTATCCACGGCCATTCGGCAAGGAGGGACGACCCTTTCATAGAGTTCAACTGTGCGATGATGTCACCCCAGCTCGCCGAGAGCGCTCTCTTCGGACATGAGAAGGGGGCCTTTACCGGAGCGGAGAAGAGGCATATAGGTGTATTCGAACAGGCTGATGGCGGAACGCTGTTCCTCGACGAGATTGGTGACCTGCCTCTGGAAATACAGGCCGGCATATTGCGGGTGATGCAGGAAAGCAGGTTCAGGCGTCTTGGAGGCACCGAAATCATTAAGACCGACGTCAGGATCATCGCCGCCACAAACCGCAACCTCCAGGAAATGATCAGGAGAAAGGAGTTCCGTGAGGACCTGCTTTACAGGCTTGACGTGGTGCATATCGACGTTTCCCCTCTCAGGGAACGTCCTGAGGATATCGAGGCCATTGCAAACAGCTTCCTCTATGATAGGAATGAGCCGCGCCTCAATAAATCCGAGTTCGACGAGTTGAAGGCATACAGATGGCCGGGAAATGTAAGGGAGCTTATCAACATACTGGAAAGGTCGCTGGTTCTCAGGAACCGCAGGTTTGGTGAGCTCCTCGCGGCACAGAAACTCGGTTCAGGTCCTGCCAGTTCAGCTTCAGAGAACCTTCACGACACCACGCTTGCGCATGTCAGGAATATGTACGGGAAATACGGTCAGAACAAGATGCGGACGGCCAAGGCGCTCGGGATCACGGTGAATACATTGAAGAAATATCTGGCAGAAAAACAGTAGTAGGCCATAAAATGTCCGACTGCAATTAGTATCTATAGTATAAAAGCAAAAGGACAATTGAACATGAAACTTACAATACATCGCGGCGCAAACGAGATTGGTGGCTCCTGCGTAGAGCTCTCTACAGACAAGACGCGCATCCTGCTCGATCTTGGGATGCCACTCAAGGGTATCGCCCCTGAACTATCTGACAGCATCAAAACTGTGGATGCCGTAGTCATAAGCCATCCCCACGAGGATCATTTCGGCCTAATCGAAAAGCTTCCGAAGGATGTCCCCGTCTATATCGGGAAGCTTGGACTCAGCATCATGCAGGTCTCAAGACTGTTCCGCAGGAAGCCCCCCTTTGAAAACAACTTCAAGCTCTTTGAGAACAGGAAGAAGTTTATGATAGGGGACTTTACTATCCAGCCCTACCTGATGGACCATTCGGCGGTTGATTCGTATGCCTTCGAGATAACGTCAGACGGGAAGAAGGTCTTTTACTCAGGTGATTTCAGGGGGCACGGCAGAAAAAGGATTCTGTTCGACAAGTTCCTTGAACATCCTGTCCGTAATGTTGACCTGATGCTTATGGAAGGGACCATGCTTGGCAGGAATGACACTTCTGAGTGCAGGAACGAGGATGATCTTGAAGAGCGGATTCTTTCAGCCCTTAAAAATGAAAAGGGGCTATGCTTCCTGATCAGCTCCTCCCAGAACATAGACCGGCTTGTATCGGCATACCGGGCATGCAAGAAAGCCAAAAGGATACTGGTCCTTGACATTTATACGGCCTGGATACTCAGGCTGATCAGGGATAATATCAGAGGCGGAAGAACCATGGACATCAGCTGGGATGATGTTATGGTGCTTTCCAAGGGAGGTACTGCTGCCGGACATTACAGGATTATTGACAAGAACCGGGATTATTTCAAGGGTTTCGCGCAGGAGATATACAGGCGGGGGATCGTCCTTGAAGAGGCCGATCTGAAGAAGGAGCCCGGCAGATATATGCTGAAAACATCCTATGCAGCGAAATTGATTGATAAATTGAATCTTGAATCAGCTACAGTAATATATTCAATGTGGGGCGGGTATCTGACTGAGAAACACAATCCTCAGCACTTTAAGGATTACGAGGCCCTCAGGCAGAAGCTTGGCGGTAAGTTCATGGAGATTCATTGTAGCGGGCACGGATATCTGGAAGATCTGAGGAAAATGGCAAAGGCAGTTAATCCGAAAACGCTTGTACCTATTCATACAGAGCACGCCAAGCGTTATTATGAGTGCTTCGACAATGTTCAAAAGGTGCAAGACGGTGAACCCTTAGAGATTAATCGGTAAGCATGCTGGGGAAAGTTAAAATGTGTAAAGCAAGGAAAAGGATATGAAGAAAAGAAGCGAACTTGCACTTTCCAAGGAAATGATGGAATCCATAAAAAAGATAAGACAACTACCTGACAAACTGATTACTCATTCGATAGAATTAGAACAGCTTATGAATCCTATCGCCTCAGGAGATGTCGTTGAGGGCGATAATGAATTCAACAAAATTCAGGATGAGGTGGCTCGGCTTCTGGGGATTGATTTAATACCAACAGTTGTGCAGATATACCACTATAGCAATGGCGCTACCTTGGAGTCTAAAATATGCTGTGCCGAACTTGTTCGCTTGGGCTCTTCACTTCTCGATCTCCCGTTCCCGTTACCCTTGAAGATCGCCTTGTTTCAATCTCCCAGAATCATAGGATACATGTTTGATCGCAGCGATGAAAGCTATTTCATCTGCAGTCCGGAACTAATGGCTTTCCTAAAGAATCTGGAATTGTTTATGTCCAGCCTTGGTACAGAAGACAATGCGTGGTTTGTGAAGATAGTGCTGGATGGTGACATTGGGCGTTTCAAAGAAATGAGTGCCTCTTTGCAGGTGAAGTTTAAGGCATCCAAGGATCTCGAACAAATTAAAAGTTTTAACATGGAGAATTCATGAAAACCTCAAAAGCAATTAAAGATATATTGAGTGAACGAAAAAGTTCCTCCTTTCAGCCTGATGTTAAGATTATAGAGTTAAGCAACAAGCTTGGTAAAGTTAGAACATGCCAGAAGCTTTTGCCCTCTCAGCGTAAAAGAGGTCCATACTTTAATGACTCCTACTCCGTCGGCTGCAATAAGAACAATCTTTCAAAAGCAAACGAAACTGCATTTTCACGAGCTTTGTTTAATCAAAGGTTTATTTCATTAGCAGGCAAGCTTGCCATATTACTAGACTATGAAGTTTATTTGTCGGAAGATAAAGCACAAAAGGTAGACTTGCTTGCCTACAAGCCGTTGACAAACACCCTTGTTGCAATCGAATATAAAATTAAACCTGAAAACTCTAGCACAGGCGTTGAATATGGACTGCTTGAATCTTTATGCTATGGCTACCTGTTAGAGAAATATATTGCAAAAGCAAGCCATGTTACCAGTGAAATCCAAGACCATTTAAAGAAAATTGGAATTGATTATGTTTCAAAATTAATCCCTGACCCAAGCATAAACCCTTCAGTAGAATATCTTTTAGCAGCGCCAGTTTCATATTTTGAAGAATTTGTAAAGAGCGGGAAAAAGGCAGAGAAAAGATTTTCAAGGATAATTTCAATCGAAAAAGCTTTGCGTGATAAATCCATATCGAACACATCTGCTGTCTTTTCCGGTTATTTGGTGCTTTCCGAAGTGTCCCATAAAAGCTCATCGATAGTAGATATTGCCAATGAAAATACCAGCTTTCCGTATTTATCGTGTTTAATAGACAATTTGACCAAGGTTAAAAGTTCAATTATAAAATTGAAGAAATAGTGGTCGTATTGTGGACTAAGATTCCCCTTGTTACTCCTGGCAATTCCTGACGTTTCCAACTAACCTTTGCTAAAGAGGCATAGCCACTGTCCTGCCTCCTCTTCCTGACCGCTTTCTTGATGGTCGCTATCAAGCCGTCAATCACAGGCTTCTACGGCCCGAGGCATGAGCTAAATATCCCCCCTTTTGAGGTTATAACATATGTAGGGATTTCCATCCCTGCATGAAACTTAACAATCTGGCAAAAGGAGGTTTACATGTTCAGCATTGGAAGAGAAGTATTGATGAAGGCACTGTCCGGGATCGGCAAGGTTGTGCATGACAAGGAAGCAATCCCAGTCCTGTCCAGCGTCAGGATAAGGGCGGCAAACGGCAAGGTGACGGTCAGCGCCACCAACCTTGAGGAGTATCTCGACTATGAATTCAGGGACAACCAGAACATGCGCAGCATGGATTTCATTGTGGGATTCAAGGATCTCAAGGCAATCTGTGACCAGACGGAAGGCAGTATTGTCTTCCAGTATGCCGGTGACAGAATTGAGGTCGTGACGGAATCAGCGGACCAACGCAAAGTCCGAGCTCTGGAGACAGGCAACTTGGCCGACTGGCCGAAGGAGCCTGTGCTTGTAGAACATGTGGCTCCGGTGTCCAAGGCGGTCTACAGCTGGATACGGGCTCTTCTCCCGTATGCGGCAGGAGCAAAGGATTCCCGGCGCTATCTTGACAGCGTTTATCTTGAGAAGAACGGAATGACGGCCACTGACGGCAAGGAGCTTGCCCATGTTGAATGGAAGCTGCCTGTCGACGACCTGATCGTTCCCACCACCAAGGTGCTTGCGTCAAAGCTCTTCGAGTACAATGGATTCCTGGGCACGGCATCCAACAAGGACGTGAAATACCTCTGTATCAAGCATGAGGGGTTCTCCTATCTTGTGAAATGTCGTCCCGAGAAATACCCGAACTACAAGCAGGTAGTTCCCAAGCCGTCTGATCTGCGCATGAAGCTGGAACTGCCCGCGAACTCCGTAAGGGAACTGCTCAAGTATGTCGCCGCAATGCCAGCCAGAGGCGAAAACCTGAGTGTAGTCCTGTATGCAGGAGGGCACGGCGTACATGTGTTTTCGGACGAGGAGAAGCCTTCTGTCATCAGCACCGACGGCATTGCAGGTACACAGGAGGACTGCTTTGTCAGGTTCAATAGGCACCTTCTTATAAAGGCTCTGAATCTGAATTTTTCGGAAGTCGTTCCGACATCGGTACATATCAGCTTCGGTGACGATCATCCGGTAGTTGTGAGGGGCATAGGCTCCGCGTATTCGGTGTTCATGCCGATCAGAGGTAATGGATTCAACAAGGAAAAATTCCTGTCGCTCATAAAGGACAGGGCTAACCCAGCAAAGGAGGAACCAGTGAAGACAAGGACAGAAACGGCCCCGCAGGCTGCGACGGCCACGGCACCAGTTCCACGGCCAGAGGAGCAGAGACCTGCATTCAATGTCGTCAGGCCGACGGATCCCAACGAGGTGTTCGACGAGGCCGCAGAGGCCATCGACAATCTCAAGGCATCCATCAAGGGCATCTATGACGGAGCAGCAGACCTTCAGCGCAAGCTCAAGGACGCGCAGAAGGCCCTAAAAAACAAGGAAAGGGAGTACCAGAGCACGAAGCAGCTCATCACGAAACTCAGGACCGCTTCCGGGTTCTAGGTATTACGCATTCCTTTCCTCAACGGCCCGCATTCCTGTTTTGCAGGGGTGCGGGCTTCCTATTTAATAACCCAACAAGGAGAAAATAAAATGTTGAAACTGACATCGTCGTTCTCGAAGAAGGTGCCTGCTGAGACCCAGTTCTCATCGCAGAGCTACCACGCCGCAGTAGAAGTCGAACTCCCGGACGGTCTCACGGAAACGCAGCTCAAGGAGAGGATACACAGCACCTTCGAGCTTGTCCGGAATTCCGTCGAAGCCGAAATCGGAGCCAAGGCAAATGGCGCGGCGAAACCGGCAGCAGCACAGCCAGCGCCCCAGCAGCAGGAACAGAAGTCCGAGCCCGCCAGCAACAAGCAGGTTCTATACTTCCTTGCTCTTGCCCGCGAATCCGGCATCAAGCCCGAGGCCCTGCTGAAGAAGTTCAACGCCAGCAGCGCGTATGATCTCAACAAGGCCCAGTGCAGCGCCCTGATCAACGAGCTTGCGCCTTTCAAGAAGGCCGCATAAACATAAACCATAAGGCACCGGCTGGATCATATCCTTCCGGTGCCTTTTTATTTCAAGGAGGAAAAGCAAAATGGCAAGACTATCCGAATACAGGAAGAGACCGCACTATTCATTCTCAGCCCTCAACATGTTTCTGAACATCTGTTCACTGCGCTACGCATTCGAATACATTTACAAGATCGAAACTGAGCATACGCCTGTGTCGCTCGCGTTCGGGAAGGCATTCCACGCCGTAGCGGAATGGATAGCCCGTCAGCGCAAGGCCGGAGAAAGGCTGGAGTCGTCAGACGCCCAGGACCTTTTCACGGACTGCTGGAACCTCGAATGCACCAACGACCAGAAGATCATATTCGACGGCGAACAGGAATGGGAGGCTCTCAATGAGACAGGCAGGAAAGCTACTGAATGCCTCAACGAAAGCTGGCCCCGAGATGAGAGGATACTCGATATAGGCTATTCGTTCGCAGTTCCTATCATAGGAGCGGACGGCAGCACCGTGACAGAGAAACCGCTCATAGGCGAGATGGACTGCATTGTCCGGGACAGCACCGGCGAGATCTGCATCATCGACTGGAAGACGGCATCGAGGAAGTGGGCGACCGACAAGGCTCACAAGGATTTCCAGGCGACGTGCTTCACCTATGCGTATCAGAATCAGTTTGGGAAGAACCCGCTGTTCAGGTTCGACGTGGTGACGAAGGCGAAGACTCCGGTATATGAGCAGCATTGCACGATCAGGACGAAGGACGATTTCCACAGGCTTGCGAGGATGGTCGGGATTGTGGAGAAGGCAATTGACGCGGAAGTGTTCCTGCCCAACGAGCAGGGATTCTACTGCGGGGACTGCCAGTTCAGCCACGCCTGCAAGGAATGGCACAGGCAGCAGGCGAA
>CAZDNQ010000141.1:0-10091 GCA_964506605.1 uncultured Victivallis sp.
GATATTCCGGATGGGGTGATTCCTATAAGATTGAGGTCAACAGCCGTCAGGACAAGATGGTTTTCAACGTCAAAAAAATAAAGGATATGGGAATGGGGATAACTTCAATAGAATGAAAAAGACTTTCAAAGTCATGCTGTTTTCCATTGTCCTGGTTGGAACTTGTTTTCAGGCATGGGCGGAAGACAAGGTTAAAATCGTCTCCCTCTCGCCGAACCTTACGGAACTGATCTTCCATCTCGGGAAAGGCGAGTGCATCGTCGGCAGGAGCTCGGCGTGCGATTATCCGGCTGAAGTCAAAAATATTCCAATAGCTGGAAAGTTTGGGGTGCCATCAATGGAAGTTGTCGCCGGCTTGAAGCCGGATTACATAGTTTCATCGGGAATAAAAGATGAAGGAGTCAGGAAGAACATCGAGGAACTTGGAATAAAATTCATCATTTTTCCGAATGTGACTATCGATGACTATTACATGTCCGTTTCAGAACTTGGCAGGATTTTAGGCTGCGGTGAACTGGCCGATGAGGAAATCCGGAGGGTTAGGAAGATTTTCGACGCGGAAAAGAAAATCACCAGAGCCGTTCCCCAGGAGAAAAGGCCGCGGGTTTATCTTGAAGTGTGGAATAATCCGCTCATGACAGTTGGTTGTAAATCATTCGTGCATGATTTGATTGCAATGTCAGGGGGTGTGAATGTCGCAGGAGGGGAGGAGATCGGATATCTGAAATGTTCAAGGGAATGGATAATCCTGTCGAAGCCGGACGTAATCATCGTTCCTGCAATGGGTAAGTTCGCAGGCGATGAAATAAAGGAACGGGCTGGGTGGAGTGAAATACCGGCGGTGAAAAATGACAGGATTTATACAGGCATGGAGGAAAGTCTCATATATAGGCTGGGACCGAGAATGACCGAATCCCTCAAAATGTTCAGGAAGTGTTTTTTTCCGGATGGGGTTCCTGCTCCTGCGGAATAGGAACTTAACAGGATTGAAATCAGGATTAAGAGATGGAGGTTTGAAGCCAGATGAATTTCAGGAAGATAAATACTCTGACGATATTAATTGTCGCAACCGCGCTGTTACCTGTAGTTTTCGGGATATGCCTCTGTTTTGGAACTGTTTGCATCAGTCCGCAGGAATACCTGCGGGCCAGTCCCGAAACAGCAAACATAGTATGGTTGAGATTCCATCGCCTCCTATCCGGATTTATAGTCGGCGGAAGCCTTGCCGTTTCCGGTGCTGCATATCAGGCAGTACTTAGGAACCCCCTTGCAGAGCCCTTCATCCTTGGAATAAGCGGCGGGGCAAGCCTTGGCGCCGCAATCGCCATTGCCTCCGGATTTACGGCACTCAGCTTCCTGTTCCTTCCGCTTTTCTCATTCATCTCAGCCCTGGTTGTTTTGAGCCTTGTCCTTCTCGTAGCCAGGGGAACCAGCTCTGAATATGCAAACAATGTCATGCTCAGCGGCGTAATTGCAGGAACTTTGTGTTCAAGCGTCCTGATGTTTATAATAAGCGTGGTTGACAGCCATAAGCTCAACAGTATAACCTGGTGGATGCTTGGGAACCTTGAGCAGGGAAATACAGCTCTTCTCAAGGTTGCCGGCATAACGCTTATTGTTGGAACCGCCATCCTCTATTTCTATGGGCGGGAGATCAATGCGTTGACGCTCGGGGATGAAATGGCGTTCTATCTTGGGATAAATTCAAAGGCGCTGCTCCTGCTGATCCTCGGCTTCTCGTCTCTTCTTGCCGCTTCAGCCGTAGCACTTTCTGGAATCATCGGCTTTGTGGGGCTTGTAGTACCGCATATTCTCAGGAGGCTGTTTGGTTCGGATCACAGGAGGCTGTTTCCTCTTTCCCTGCTATACGGGGGGATGTTCCTGATGGTCTGTGATACTTTTGCCAAAACAGTCTTGAGTCCAAGTGAAATCCCGGTGGGTGTCATCACATCCCTTGTGGGCGGCCCGTTCTTCATATGGCTATTGAATAGGAAAAACAACCAGATCCAAGGTCAGTGAGGGAAAATGATTATTTCAGCGAAAAATATTTCATGCACATATCCGGGATTGAGAAAGAGTATTATCGACGGAATCAGCTTCACGATAAACAAGGGTGATTTAGCAGCCCTGATCGGGCCAAACGGGGCTGGAAAAACTACTGTATTCAGGGTTTTGAGCGGCTATATCCGTGTTACCGGAGGAAGTGTTAAAATAAAAGACAAGAACATACAGGATCTGTCACATTCGGAACGTGCGGGAACTATGGCGGTAGTCCCTCAAAACGTGTTCTCCCCGATGGCATACACTGTCCGGCAGATTGTTGAAATGGGAAGGGTGTCCCGATTGTCAAAATTTGCCGCTCCTTCAAGGAAGGATAAAGAGGCAATTTCTAATGCAATAGACGTTATGGATGTTGGAACCTATTCCAAAACCCCCTTCAATAATCTAAGCGGAGGCGAGAAGCAGAGGGTTATGCTGGCGATGGCGCTCGCCCAGGAGCCGGAAATCCTGCTCCTCGATGAACCGACCTCACATCTTGATATCGGGCACAGTTCGCAGCTGATGAAAATCCTGGGCGGACTGAACAGGGAAAGGAACCTGACGATCATTCTTATTTCCCATGACATAAACATTGCTGCAAGATATTCCTCGAGAATAATCCTGATGAAATCAGGTAGGATAATCAGGGATGGCAGTGTCAAGGATGTACTTGTGCCAAGCCTGATTGAAAGCGCATACGGCTGCAAGGTGAAAATACTCGACGATGGGAATGACGAGAGAGTTATTGTTCCGCTTTGAGTAATTCCTGAAAATTAAATACACTGCTTGACATGATGCATAACAGTGTTATAATTGGTAATGATTATCATTAACAAGAAGCGTAAACATGAAGAGATGTTGCAAGGATTCTGAAGGCTGGCAAGGAAAGTTCCACGGATGCGGGTACAGGGTGACCGTCGCCCGTGAAGCAATCCTTGATCTCCTCTCTAATACCGACAAGCATATGAGCGCGGAGGACATCTACATGAAGCTGCACTCGACGCATTCAAACATAGGACTGACGACTGTCTACAGAACCTTGGAAGTCCTGTCCGACATGGCTCTTGTCTTCAAGCTGGATATAGGAGATGGTCGTGCCAGATATGAACTGGCCGAGAGTCCGAAAAAGCCGAACCATCATCACCATCTCGTATGTGCCGGATGCAGGAAGGTCGTGGACTATTCTGATTTCATTGATCAGGAGGTCAAGTTGCTCCGGGAGACAGAAAAGGGGCTTTCGAAAAAATATAATTTCAAGATAACGAATCATCTTATACAATTCTATGGCTTGTGCGGAGATTGTTCCACAGGAAGCTGACATATATTTTTTTGTTTATAAATGGAAATGATTGTCATTAAGCACAATGAAAAAAATCTTAAAATATTTTGAACATTGGCCGGCCCTCCTCTTCGGAGGTGTAGTCGCGGCCATATTTCTTGTCACAATCTTCTCCTATCAGGTTAAAAGTACCGACGTGGTAATCTTGAAGACTCTCGGTAGGATTTCAGTCCAGGATGAGCCTGGGTTGCATTTCTGCTGGCCTTATCCGATAGAGCAGATTTATAGTTTTGACAAGAGGCTGCGCTGCTTTGATGGCTATGATGGCAAGTTGGAAGAGACAAGCACTGCTGACAGGCAGGTGGTTGTCGCGAGCATATATGTGGCATACAGGATTTCTGATGCTAAAAAGTTCTTCAAGGCCGCGGGTGATGTTTGCAGGGCTGAGGTTATCCTGAACAACATGATGCGGTCAGCAAGAAATTCGGCAATAGGCGCGCATACCCTTGACGAGTTTATAAATACTGGGACAGGCGGCGTTAAAATTAACATGGTTGAAGAGGAAATCAGGGAAGAGATTGCTGGAGAAGCAATGGAGAAGCTAGGCCTAGTAATTGAAGGCGTAGGATTTAAATCATTCATTCTTCCTGACATGATCACGGGCAAGGTTTTCGATAGGATGAAGGCCGAAAGAAATGTCATGGCCGAGAAATACCGTGCAGATGGAAAATCTGGAGCCAAGAAGATCAGGGACGAAGTTGACAACAGGAGAAGGCTTCTTCTTGCCGACGCCGAGTCAAAAGCAAAAAACATAAAGGGCGAAGGAGATGAATTAGCTGCAAAATATTATTCCACATTTCTGGAAAATCCAGAGCTTGCCATCTTTCTCAGGAAGCTCGAATCATTGAACCGCATTAAATCAGGAAAATTGACTTTGATTATAAATACTGAAGGTAACCCTTTTAATGTCATGAAGGAAGACAAGGGGATTTTTTCCGGAGAACCATGCAAGTAATCACAAAAAGGAAGTTCAAAATGAAAATAGCATTGACAACATCTGGCACATCGATAGATGATACGTTGGAAAGCCGCTTCGGGCGCTCTCCTAAGTTTATTATTTACGATACGGACAGCAGGGCCTCGGAAGTATTAGACAACAATGTCAACATGAATGCCGCCCAGGGGGCAGGAATACAATCGGCGATGAATGTAATAAAGGCCGGAGTGCAGGCCGTGATAACAGGCCACTGCGGGCCTAAGGCTTTCAATCTTTTAAAGAATGCCGGGATTGCCGTTTACCTGGTGGAATCAATTCCCCTGTCAAAGGCGATTGAACTTTTCCAGTCAAATTCACTCAGAAAACAGGAAGCTGCAGATGTCGATGGTCATTGGAAATAAAAAGGGTAAAGGATTTACCGTTGCTGTAGCTTCGGGCAAAGGGGGGACCGGAAAAACTACGGTTGCCGTATGCCTGGCTCTCTGCTTCGATAAAGAAGTACAGCTGCTGGACTGCGATGTAGAGGAGCCCAACGCCCATATTTTCATAAATCCCGGGAGTCTGATGGAAGAACAGGTGTTGGTGCCAGTGCCAACCCTTGACGAATCCAAGTGCACAGGATGTGGAAAATGTAATGGATTATGTGCTTTTAACGCAATCGCATTCCTGGAAAAGCCGCTGTTTTTCCCTGATCTGTGCCATAGTTGCGGATTATGTGCGAAAGTATGTCCCGAAGGGGCGATAAAGGAAGTCGGCAAGAATATCGGCCGACTGGAGACAGGCGTTAAAGGCAAAGTTCATCTTGTCTCAGGATGCATGAACGTCGGTATTGCAATGTCCCCGCCCGTCATCCGTGCTGTCAAGGAAAAAGCTGCAAATGCAGCACTGAGGATAATCGACTGTCCGCCGGGCACCGCATGCTCGTTCGTGACATCGGTGAAGAACTCTGATTTTGTCCTTCTTGTAACTGAACCCACTCCGTTCGGGCTTCATGACATGAAGTTGGCTGTCAAGGTGATAAAGCTGTTGAAACTTCCATTCGGAGTCCTAGTCAACAAGTCGGTTTCTGGCGATGACTGCATCGGGAAGTTCTGTAAAAGTGAAAAGATGGCATTGCTGATGAGGATACCTGAAGATAGAAAGATAGCCGAAGCCTATTCACGCGGCATTCCACTCTTGGAGACAATGCCTGAATTGAAAGACGAGTTTGAAAAACTATTACAGGATATGAAGGACCTATGTGGAGGGGGGAGCGAAAAGTGAAGGAGCTTGTAATAATCAGCGGAAAAGGAGGTACGGGAAAAACTACATTTGCAGCTTCATTTGCCGCCCTTGCTGAAAATGCAGTTATTGCCGATTGCGATGTTGATGCGTCGGATCTGCATTTGGTGCTTAATCCGACGAGAAGGATATCCCACCAATTCTTCTGCGGGCATTCTGCAGAAATAAGGAGCGCTGATTGCATACGGTGCGGTGTCTGTTTTTCCCATTGCCGGTTCGAGGCTGTGAAGATGGATGGAGACGTCGCTGGAAATGCTGAATTTTCAATAGATACATCATCCTGCGAGGGATGCGGGGCATGTGTGAGGTTCTGTCCGGTCAATGCCATCAACTTCAATGAGCGCTATTGCGGAGAATGGTTTGTTTCGGACACACGGTTCGGACCAATGGTGCATGCTGTTCTAGGACCAGGCGCGGAGAATTCCGGAAAACTTGTGAATCTTGTCCGTGTGAACGCAAGGAGGACGGCTGAAGAAAGAGGAAAAAATCTTATAATAACCGATGGGCCTCCGGGAATAGGATGCCCTGTCATCTCATCCGTCACAGGAGCAGATGCGGTTCTCGCAGTGGCGGAACCGACATTGTCCGGATTGCATGACCTCCAAAGGATTATGGAGCTAGCCCGGCATTTCAGGATCAGGACGTTCGTCTGTGTGAACAAGGCAGACATAAACACCGGAATCACCGATGAGATAGAGAAGATGTCCGTAGCATCCGGAGCAGTGTTTGCGGGAAGCATCCCCTGTGATGGCGAAGTAAACAGGGCTCACGGCAAAGGAGTCAGCATTATTGAACATGGCAAGGGTGAAAGTGTTGGCAGGATCAGGGAAATGTGGAACGAAATAAGTAGCAATATTTAACATAACAGGAGGAGAAGATGCGTATAGCATTGCCGGTACAGGATGGAAAACTCTGCATGCACTTCGGTCATTGCGGATATTTTGTAATCATGGAGGTTGATGAAAAGAAGAAGGAGATTCTTTCGACGAAGACAATGACACCGCCGCCGCACGAGCCAGGAGTGCTTCCCAAATGGATTGCATCTCTTGGCGTGAACGTCATCATTGCCGGTGGCATGGGACAGCGTGCCCAGGATCTTTTTGTTATGCAGGAAATAAAGGTCATAGTTGGGGCGCCTTCGGATGAACCGGAGGCACTTGTAAAAAAATATCTTGCAGGCACTCTGGTGACAGGTGGAAACGTATGCGACCATTGAACGGAGAAAATTGATATGCCGGTAAAGAAATCAGTAAAAGCCTATAAGGATGAACATTTGAACGGCGCGCAGAGCGTGTTGAGGGGATTCCAGGATGTCATGGAAATATCCGATGAAAAGATAACGGCGGCGAAAAAACTTGGAGAAGGCCAGGCACCATCTGGTAAATGCGGGGCGTTGCATGTTGCGCTGGAACTCTTGCATGATGACTTGGAGAAGAAGGAACTGTCTGCGACATTTGTCCAGAAGGCAGGTGCCGAGGATTGCCATTCTATCCGCGGAATGAAGAAGATTTCCTGCGGGCAATGCGTTGAACATGCGGCCTCGCTTCTTGCAGATATCAGGAAGCAGGGAGATGTGATGTCCAGAATTGATACAGCCGGGAAGAAACGGAGAACCTGAGATGGAAGATATTACAATAAAGGTCGTGGTGGAAAACAGCGTTTCCAGACGCAAGTACCTGTCTGAACACGGACTGTCTTTTTTCATTGCCGCGAAAGGAAAGAAGATTCTTTTTGACTGTGGACAGGGTAGCGCATTCTATGCGAACCTTTACCCCATGGGGATATATGTTTCCCTTATTGACTTCATCGCCTTCAGTCATGGGCACTATGACCATACTGGAGGAGTGGAGTATGTGCTTGGGAGGAACAAGAAAGTGCTGATATATGCGCATCCATCCGCACTTCTTCCTAGGTTCAGGAATGAGAAAGGCGCTGTCAGGGATGTTGGAATGCCTGAATATTGCAGAAACGCCATTTTGAAGAATAAGGATATGTTCAAGAAGGTTATCAAGCCTACGGAGATATGTGATGCTGTTTTCCTTACCGGTGAAATACCGAGGAAACATGATGAGGAGAAAATGACGGAGGAAAGCTTCTGTTCGGATTCCAAAGGTGAAATAGTTGACGATATTCCAGACGATCAGGCCTTATATATGAAGACACATTCTGGTACTATTGTCCTGCTCGGTTGCGCACATTCAGGACTCATAAACACTCTTGATTACATCCATGAGCTGACGAATGGCAAGCCTTTCAGGGCAGTGATTGGTGGAACGCATCTTAGATCTGCATCCAAAAAGAGGATCAGATGGACGCTCGATGAATTGAAGCGTTTCGAGATAGGTATGATTGCCCCAGCGCACTGTACTGGGATCGCTGCAACTAACGCCATTATGAACGCATATCCGGAATCGTTTGAAAACTGCGAGACCGGATCCGTTTTTACATTCTGACAGTGCGGCGCTGCTAACGGAAACTTGAAGCTCCCAGTCACACATGATATATCGCAAAATCCTAAATATTTACTTTATTTGTAGCCGAATCCATCCTGGAGGTATCCGCTTTATGCAATGAGAACCAGTTTGACCTGATTTTCCTTGACCATAATTTCGGGGACGGAATAGGCTGGCAAATAGCGAAGATGATTTTACTTGATTCCCTAAAATACGAAAATCCAAAGATAGTGCTATGTCCGGCAGCATCCCTAAGGAGAAAGATGAGGGAAGCGGTGAGGTTTATTCTCAGTTCATACCTTTTAGCAACTTGCCAGCAATCTCCCCCTGCACATAACGCTCCATCGTCCTTCTCAGATTCCTTGCACCTGAGCTCCTACTGAATCCCTCCCTTATCAGCAGTTCTAGCACTTCCTCATCGTATTCGAACTTGAATCCCTTTCCCCTCAGCCTACCAACCTCCCTTTCCAGCAGAAGCTCCGTGATTTTCCTCTGGGATTCATAATCCAGCCTGTTAAAAACTATCTTCTCGTCTATTCTAGCAACCAGTTCCGGACGAAACTCCATCTGCAGCTGGTTCAGCACTGACCTCTCAATGGTCTTGAAAGGAACTTTCGAAGCATTCAGAATATTTTCCGTACCGATGTTCGAGGTAAAAACGATATAGAATCCAGACAGGTCATAAGTCCTGTTATTCGACAATGTAATCTTTGCCGTGTCGAGCATCTGGAGGAACAGCATCAGTATCTGACTATCCGCCTTTTCGACTTCATCAAAGAGCAGGCATCCGCCTGTTATGTTTTTTTCAAGAATAGCTCCAAGTCTTCCTAGATTACCATACTCATCGCCTCGCAACTCCTTTACACTGTCGAAATGCATGAATTCCGACATGTCGAACCTGAAAAGCTTTTCCTCACCGAACAGATACTTTGTGAATGTCATCGCGAGTTCAGTCTTTCCGACTCCTGTCGGGCCGAGGAAAATGAAGCTCCCCTTAGGCCTCTTCTCAGAGGTCAGCCCCAGCTCTCCGCGACGGAGTACCGAAACCACCCTTTCCACCGCATGATCCTGCCCGATGATGCATTTCTTCAGTTCTTCTTCCATGTGTTTCAGCCTGTCCACCAAGTACCTATCAAAAATAGCACAATTATTTCCAGAATTCCTGTTGACATTGTTCATACTACCTCCTATTTGTAGATAAAATAGCTATCATAGATAGCAATATCAAGGAGGATGGGGATGAAGATTGACAGAAAGTTCTGGAAGGCGGTATTTGCGGTGGCCCTGCTTTTAATGGTGGACAGCTTGGTCCTGGGTCAGAATGCGGGAAGCGGCGGGAACCAGCTGCAGACGCTGAAGACGGCGATAAACGCGGTACTCGGGGTGATGTTCCTGATATCCTTTCCATGGGCAGTAGTCACCATCTGGCAGGGGGCACAGATGAAGAAAAGAGGAGATCCGGAGGCGTACAACTCGATCATCGCAGGCCTATGGATAGCCGGGGCGGCGGTGATAATTGCGGTGATCTTCGCGGCATTCAACCTAAACGGGGCTGTCGGGACTCCGACTTTCTAATATAAGGAATAAGCTGATGGCAGACCTGATAATAACGAACACGAATTCAGCGACGGACTCGGAAGGGATGGCGTTCGGCCTGGCTGGAAACCTCTTCATATACCTTCTTGGAAGCATCATTGTCTCAATACTCGGTGTGACGCTGATGATTTCAGTTTTCGGAGTTTCCGCGATAATAGCTCTTGCCCTTGGAATAGTTCCTGTCGTCCTGACTCTGGCTTACCTGAAAATATTCAAGCACAGAAAGCCCCCGCACTATCAGGAAGACCTCTTTGAACTCTGGATCAGCGGAACGGGACACGAGAGAAGAAACTTTACCATCCGGAGGAGCATATGAAAATTCCGGACGGATGGTTTGTGAACAATCTCATAATTTTCAACGAGCCCGATGATCGCGGCTGGGCGGCGAAGGGGTTTATAGTTGAAGTTCCTGACCTTAGGAACGCTTCTAACGACCTGAAGAACG
>CAZDNQ010000142.1:0-10074 GCA_964506605.1 uncultured Victivallis sp.
ACCTGAGGTGCTATCAGGTCAAAAAGCTTCTTCGAAACAGGCTTGCCTGATATCATCATCTCCTTCATGATGAAGACCAACTTGCCTTCGCTGTTCACCTCAAGCCCTCCGTTGAACTCTACAGGAACGACCGCCTGCCCGAACTTGACCTGCAGGGCAACGCTGATATTCTCCTCCTGGATCTTCACATCAGCCTTCTCCACCACGCGCCCCTCGGGGGACGACTGCAGGATTTTTGTAACCACATACGACATCTCCTTCTGGCCGATGTCTGCAGCCGGACGATCCCCGTCATCGCCGGCCATCTTCCCCGTCAGGCTCTCACAGGCCTCTTTCATCTCGGGGGTGTCAAGAGGGTCCTTTCTCGGAACGGAACCATGGAAGAGGAAAAACCAGGTAATTCCACATGCGGCCAGCAGAATGGCAGTCCCAATCAGCAAGCGCTTTCCAAATAAATGTCTTTTGCCAAAGCTAACCCTTTTCCCACTCTTATATGCTTTCACATCCTCCTCCAATGTCAAATTTTCGAAGTTCACTGTTTGTCAGCTGCCGATTACCACATTACATATCATTGTTCCGATGTTCATTCCGATGAGCTTACAGGCATACTCTCTCAAGGGTTAATTGCATAGACACGGACATAGTCCACATCCAGCGAAAAGCGCCGATTTCTATCAGGAGAATTATCTGGTGTAAGAGCACCATCGTAGGCGTCAGGCCAGGTAGATTGCGGCTTCCATATGCTCAAATGGACATACATGGGTTCATTAGCCTTGGCGAAAATACCGCTGTAGGTCCTTATCAATTGCCCGTTCACATACCACTCGGTCCTGTCTGGAAGCCAGCGGATTGCATAGACGTTGAACTGGTGCAGATCCAGATCCTTGACAGTACGCGAATCTGTCGACTCGAGCTGTGTCGCGCCGACCAGAGGAAATCTTGTAAACCCGTGGCTTGTCAGGCATATCTCCGGGTTGCCATTCAGGGAATGGTTGAACTGCCTGCTGAGGAATTCGATGTCTATCTCGTCGCGGATATCCTTGCCATCAACCTTCCTCATCATCCAGGCGTAGAATGCAGGCACCAGTCCATCAGGCATCTCCCCAACCCTGAGCTTGGCCTCGAACTGGATACCTTTGTTCCCTCGTGCGAAAGCCGCAAGCGTTTCAATACGTGTATCCAGGAAAGTTCCCGGCTTGCCGGGATTGAATGTGTCAAAACAGAGGGAAAGGACTCCGTCCCTCACATCGACCTGTCCGCCTGCAAGTTTCCATTTTTTATCATCCAGCTTATCGCCGTTGAAATCATCATGGAACAATTCTTCCAATTTCAAAGGTTTTTCAACAGGTCTATTTTGACAGCAGTTGTTGAATAGGAGGCAGCATCCAAGCAGGAGGCCAGCAATCCCCAATACAACAACGGATCTCAAAAATTGAAAATCAACGGTAATATTTTTCATGACCTCCTCCAATCACAAATCAGTTCAGCGTTGCGTCGACCGGAACTTTCGCGGCATTCATGCAAGACGTGAAGCGAGATCGGCCAGTTGGGTTACGGTCTCCTCTCCCAGTCCACCTTCCTGGAATATGCCGACGTTGAATGTAACACCTCCTCCGACCGTCTTAAAATCCTGCACCAGTACCTTGAGATCGGATGTCTGATATAGTGGACTTTCCATTTTTCCTGTAGCAGGTAGCGTGATGGCGTATGGCGATTTCTGCCCATCTGTGAATCCGCAGCCATGCGCCCACATGCAGTCAATCGGCACCAGTGCATGCCATATGCAGTCAAGTAGCGGTTGAGACGGATGGGATACCGGGGTCAGCAGGGGCGAATCCTTCTGGCGTCCATAGCGTATTTTTCCGTTGATCTGGTTGATTGCTTCCTGAGCCGCCTTGCGTCCATAGTTGTGCGGATCGTTTGCGGTCATCTCCGTCAATGCTGGGATCGCCTGCGGATCCTTCAGCGCGCCCAGCGCAAGGGCGGCCTTTACGCGGATGCGGATGTTGCTGTCGAACAGCATATTTGACAGCAATGGAACTGCCTTGCGGTCGCCATTGACACCAAGCGCCCAGCAATAGGCAAGCACCACCTGGGGGCTTGCCTGGCGCGAATAGAATCCAAACCAGGCATCATCGCTCGGAAGCTTGCCCCGCCGCGCCAGCGCCACCATGTCGTAGCAGACAAAATCAGCTCCCTTGGTCTCCCCGTAGGTGAGGTTCTTGACTGGGGCCAGCAGCGCCAGGAGCTTCTCCGGCGGGACCGGCAGCTCAGGCCGTTTCGCCAGAATGAACAGCGCCGTCTTCCTGAGCGTATCGAGTTTACTGTCCACAGCCAAGTCCACCACCTCTCCAATTCGGTCGTCACCGATGCGGTCAAGCATAGACTGCGACAGCTCAGTAGAGTCTGCGGCCGTGGCCGCTGGAATGCGTTTGAGCAAAGTCTCGATATCCAATGCTGCCGGTTCAGATGTTGCAGCAGCAGCAGGAACGGGTTCAGGCGCCACGGTAACATTGGCAAGCGCGGCCGAGTTGACGAAGTGGGCAGCTGGTGATAGCAGGAATCGACCGTATTTCGCAGAGTGCGGGCCGTCAAGACCGGGCGAGTCCGCATCAATTAGCTGAGCGTCAAAGCCGAACGATGCCATATCGGGGTTTGCCTGCCAGGCGGGGAACAGCGCCTTTGGAATACTGATCTCGATCTGGTAACCCCAAGGCGTCAGTCGGCTGGCCATCGCAACCCCGGGATTCTGTTCGCTCTGCCACACTGTATCTTTTGGAAACTGCACGTTGATGCGTGCCGGCAGGAAAATAAACTGCCGTACATTCTCGTTCTTCTTCTGGGCAAAGCGCGCCTCTAACGGATTGGCGTCGATGAAGATCTCGAAATCATCGCCGTCATAGATGTTTCCGATGTCCGTATCGTTGAAGAGGGACTGGTTGCGAACATTTGCAAAGAGATAGAAATTCTTGCTGTCGACTGCCATCCACGCAACCACGGAGCTGTCATCCGGCCCCTCGAAACGACCGCGCTCCTCATGCGCGAAATTTAGTTTCTTCTCATCCGCCGATACAATTTGGAATTTTGCCCTCGCCTCGCCTGAAAGCGGCCAGTCGCCATCGCGTGCGTCGACAGCGATCGAACCGTCCTGAACCCGCATCGCCAGCGCCTCCGCCCGTGGTGCCTGAGCCGTGGCGGTCGAGAGAAACAGAAAAAGGGTGGCGAACATGAAACCTGGCATCGTCATCCGGTTCTTTGACATGTCATCTCCTATTGTATTTGACAGTTATTTGATCTTTGCCAAGACAAGCTTCATCTCTATCAGCTGCAGCATCAGGTCTGTTACCAACTCGCTTGTATATGGATTTCCACGCCATTCAAACCCGCCTTTTCGTTCCAGCCACGGATCAGCGATCGCCTCGGTCATGGCGCCCCGGTAGGGACCATCAACGACCTGGACATAGAAGTTAAGCTGCATGACACGGTTTTTAAGATCCTCGAATAGCTGGTTGCCTGTTTTCCTGAACAGCCGGTCCAGACACTGGATCTTTCGGTTCCCATAGCAATAGACAGAGTACTGGTTGAAAGACTGCTGCTCGCTGTGGGCGCATTGCGTGGGATTTTTTACCCAGCTTAATTGCCTGGGGCACCAATAGAGCAAAGCATAATAGGCGTTGGCAACTGCACGGTCCAGGCTTTCTTTATCCTTCATCCGGTCATGCTTGTCCAGCCAGTATTCCACCACGGCATAGATGCTGTCCTGCTCGAAATCGCCAGGAGGCAGGTCCGGATGCATCCCAGTGTACCAGAAACGGCCTTCGACATTCTTGCGCAGGAACTGCTCCATGTCCGCACTTAGTTTGAGATAACGGTTGTCACCAGTAATTTCAGCAATAATGGGCAAAGCAACCAATGCCCGTCCGCAAACCGTGGAAATTGACTTCTCGCCACTCTTGATATCCACGCACTGCGGCAGCCCGCCGTCCGGATTCTGCTGTGACATCACCCATTCAAGTGAAGCTATGGCCGCCTTGTACCAGTCCTGCCGGTCCACTCCCTCCTTTTCCTTCACTCTCTGCCAGACCTGCAGGATATACCGGGCCATCCAGACATTGAGGTCCACCTTGTAGCCGTCATGCATCCAGTCATAGCTGCTGAATCCCTCTGCGACATCGCCGCCAGGCCGTTCCGACTTAATAAAATACCAGCTCGTATGGAACACTCCGCCCGGCTGCTGTCCCTTGAGGGCGAAGTCAATCTGTTCAAAGGCCCGGTTGCGCCAGATTTCCTCTCCGGTAATCTCGTACAGGAGATATTCAAACCAAGCAATGTAGGGATTGTTGCCGACGTAGACAAACGGAGTCCCCTTGTGATGCTCGTATCCAATGCCAGGTTTCCAGCTCTTCATTTCCATGTGGCCGTCGAGGACTATGTCGAACGCCTCCTGCGGAGTTCGCACATTCAACGAGCCGTCCACGTCGTATCTGTTGATTTTCATCCATCCCTGCATGATATCCGTGATCGCCCCTGCGAATTCACCTGCATCGCTCACGACCAGTTGCAAAGTCATTTCGTATTGGATGCCTGCGGACAAATCGCAGGCGATGCGGTATTGCGGCGCCATCTTGCGATTGGCAAAATGGAATTCCGTATTGCCCGTCCACTGGTTCGGGTTCAGATAATCCGAATTGCTGTCGATGGCGAAAAGCATTACCATGGACTGGTCCGGCCTGTATACCAGCATGCCTGGCACTCCGCAGTAACGCATCGGCGCAATATCGCTCTTTTCGCTGTTGCCCGCCCATGGATAACTCTGCACACGCCAGTCGTTTTTGAATCCTTCGTGATATGCCAGGCACAGTTCCCAACCCTTGAGATCTCTATCAACCTTCCATGATGCCTTCCAGAAAGCCGCCGGTGTATCTGCGCAGAGGGAGGCAGCCACGGCAAAGCTGAAATTCACCCCGTCTATCACTTCCTTGCCGGAGAATTCAACAGTTTGCGGGCCAGCTTTTTCAGCCTTAGACGCCCTTATCCAGCGTACTGCTCCGGTCTTTAGATTGCGTAAGGCCAGCAGCCCTTCAGTTAACGGCTGCTCTACCAGTTTCCCATTGATTGCAATCGCACCAAAAGACCAGCCGTCATCAGTTCCCAACGGTTCCCAGCTCAATCCTGCCTGATTAGTCAAGACCAGTCTTTCCAATTTCTTCTTGTTCACGTTAACGTCCCCCAGCTTAAAATAAAAATATAGAGATTCAGACGCGTTCACACCTCAGCCAGCATCCCAGACCGCGCGGAACGCGCACCGGAATAGCGCAGCCGCCAGAAGGTAGGGCATGAGCGGCGATATCCTTCTCTTCCATCACATCCTGCACCGTAAGGTAATTGGCGTCAAAAGCCTGTACTTCAGTCTCGACGTCGCCGCCAGAGGAGCCTGTCGGACTTAGACACTCAAATTGCTGTAACTGCCTGATAACAAACAACGTCGCTTTTTGATGAAAAATTATGCCACTCTTGATAATCAACGAGTTGCAAATATTTTTCTTCTAAGTCCGACAGGCTCCAGAGGCGGATAAACTTGCTTCAGCCTTACATAGAGGAGTTAGCTCCTCGTATGACTGACAAGCAAGCTTGTCAGATGAAAGGCGGTACCAAGGTACCACACTCCATATTTACCAACTATAAGCCTTTTGCGATATTGCTTAACGTCTTAATTATTAACTATTTATATTTAATTAGATATTGAAATTTCCTCCATGCCCTCTTATCTTGCAACGTGTTCAGTGAAAACAACATAAAAAAATAAGGAGGAAAAATTATAATGCAACTTTCTCTCTTCTACGACTATCTGGGCATCCTCGATTCGAGTTCATTCCACCGGAAATACGATGCACTTTTCCAGGCGTTCGACCTTTTCTTCACCGGTCCGGAATATTCCGAGCTTGGACGCAAGGGATATCCGGATTCCTCTTACCTGAAGGCTTTGATTTTCAAGCAGTCGGAAAAAATAAAATATGTTTCCGACCTGCTCCGCAGCCTCGACAGCCATCCTGTCATATCCATGATGTGCGGATTCACTCCCGGCAATTTGCCGGACGGATCCAGTTTCTCCCGATTCCTTTCCCAGACGAAAAACTCCGAGCTCGAGGAACTCGTCCACAGCGCCTCCAAGCTCCTGATTGAAAAAGGCCATATAAAAACCGATGCCCTCATCGAAGACTCCAAGCCGGTCAAGGCGAACACCAGACACAACAATCCGAAAAACCCGAACCGCAGCCACAGGACGAGACCATGAAAATCAGGTGCAGCCCCGCGGCGTCGTTCGGATACTATTCCTACATCAAACAGCCGTCTGCGGAAAAAGGGAAACAGTTCAGCTTCTTCTGGGGCTACCGGACCCATGTGCTTGTCAGCCTTGAGGGTGTCGTGCTCGTTGAAATCACCAAGCCCAACAATATGTCCGACAAGGCTGTTGCAAAACTTCTCCTGCGAAAACTCAAGCGCGTCTACGGCCAGCGGAAGGGCCGGAAAATAATCCTTGACGCCGCCTATGACTTCAACGAAATCTACAATTTCATCACCACGGAGGTGAAAGCCGAACCGTTTATCCCGATCAATCCGCGGTACAAGAAGCCGGTCGAGAATTTTGACAGCCAGGACCGTCCAATCTGCGATGTTAAGCTGAGCATGAAGTACTCGGGCATGGCCTCCGATGACAAGCGCACTCGGATGAAATACCGCTGTCCCATCAAAGCGGCATCCAAGAAAGAACGTGCCAGTTTTCCAGCCGAATGTCCGATCGGGCACAGCTCCTTCAACACCGGAAAATGCTACGGATGCACCGCATATATGGATGCGAACGGGGAAGCCCGCTCAAAGGTGCCCAGACACTCGAAACACTTCAAGGACACCTTCGATCTCCGCACCGGAGTAGAACGTTACTTCTCAAGGCTTGGGCCTCGAGAGGTTGAAGACACGACTCTCTGCAACTACCGCTCGGTCCGCAACCAGATGACGATTGCCCATCTGACGCTGAACCTCGTGGCCGTGGCCGCCTCCATTGTCCTCCAGCAGCCCGACAAAATCAGATGCTACAAGACTTTTACGGACGACCTCGCCGCCTGATATCTCAAGATAGTCTTTAGATTTTCAAAGAACACTCAGGCTTTAAATCCTGATTATATATTCACGCCCGTATCCAGGCGTTCCTACCACTTTTTCTTCTCGGCAAAGAAATTCTTCCGGTTTCCAACTGATGCCTGGTCCCTGATGCCTAACACCTATTCTGAAAATCACCTATTTCTCACGAGTCTTTTATTTGTCCTGTAGTTCCAGCTTCAAGATGCGCTGGTTACCGCTGTCATACAAGACCGCCCTTTTTTCGCGTGCGGCTAGGACAGTCGGAGAATTCAATTTTGAGATTTCGGTTCCTGCGGTATCCGCAACGCCATATGTCGCCAGCTGCTTCCCTGAAGCAAGATCGAAGCAGACTACGCGGTTCCTCATCTTGTCGGAAATCCAGAGCCTGCCTGAATCCAATGCAAGCCAGATCGCTGCACCGAACTTGTCGCCGTTGTCCTGTCCAAATGAATTCCAACGGCGTTTCTCCTTCCAGGCGTCTCCGTCCCTGGCGAACTCGATCACAAATCCATCGCCGGAACCGATCAACAGGTCCTTGCCGGAAGACACAAGAGATGTCCATTCCTTGACGGGCGTGGCGGCGTTCAACTCAAGTGTTCCCGCATCGCTGTTGTAGGATCCGTCGCCATTGATGTTGACAGCGGTGACCTTTCCGTTGGCTTCAAGAACCAGGAGAACGCGCTTCTTGTTCATCTCGCTGACAGCGACGGCGACAGCCTCCTTGGGAAGTGCGGTCTGAGACTCAAGCCTTCCCTGCCTGACTTCCTTGTCCATTTTGCCGAACATCACCGTAGGTTTTCCCCACTTGATGCCATAGCCGCACATTGTTTCGGAGTTCAGCATTGTAATGCCGAACACCTTTTCAGGACCAGGAACTCCCCAATGCTGCGGTGTCGAAGGGCTGTCATTCCAATTCCAATCGCCCGAAATGCACCAAGCATGGCCTTCGCGGTCAAGAGCAAGTGCATTGCATGACTGCACCGCACCAATCCTCCTGATCGGTTCAAAACGCTTGTCGGCTCCTTTCCACTCGAGCAGGTGGACTACGCCGCCGAATCCGGAAATCGCAAACAGGTTCTGATTTATCTGGGCAAGCCCTCTACCGTTTACAACTTCGGACTGTTCGGCGACATGTCCGAGGAATGATCCGGAATTTCCGCCAAGCACCACCCCAGGTGCAGGTTGAAGATTCTTATCAAAACGGCGGAGGGTACTGTGCCATGAGCTTCCATACCAGTTGCCGTCGAGGTATAACGGCCGTTCCCCGGGAACTGGAGCGACAAGCTCAATTCCATCCGCGGATCCGGGAACAACCTTGAAAACTGTCCAGTCGACAACGACACAGATGATACCGGCCGGCCCAAAGCTCAGTCCTTCGGGATTTTTCTTCAATGTGGCAACAGTTTTTTTCTCGCCGGTTGCATTCACGAGGAAGACATCCATGCCCTTCGAGGCGATCACCCATCCATCCTTGGAAGATGGCGACATCTTGTTCGCTTCAATTTTCATGGGCTGGACTTCAGAGCCGGCAGGAGCATCGATTGAAAGCGAATAAAGCTGGTTGTTAAGGCGGAGGATCAGCGTATCTCCGACAAGAGCGATCATGTCGGAGTTGCGGTCCGCACCGCCTTTTGGAAGCTTGTAAGAACCAAGAAGCCTTCCATCAACCGCATAACGGTTCAAGGCTGTGCCGCCCCGATCCCAGAGCGAGCCATAACGGTCGCATACAATGCCGAAACCGCCTGTAACCCAGTCCTCAAAACGGACAAGCGAAGCCCCCTGCTCGCCTGAGTTCCCCAGAACACCCTCGCATTTAATAGTATCCGCCTTCAAAGGCATTGCAGAAACGCACAGTGCAATCACGGCTGAAGACAAGATCATCTGTTTTTTCATGGCAGTGCCTCCATATTGATATCGCCCCACAGATTAGGCGAGAGCATTATTTCTCCGGGAACATCGTTTATGAGCCCTGTAGCCTGGCTCGACCAGTAGTTGCGGAAAATGTTCGTAGTGCCTTCCGCATCACCATAGATAATGCCGAAGTCCCCACGCAGGGTCTTGCCTAAGGACGAGGACAATCCAAGATCGCTCAACGGAACTGAGACTTCCACAATATAAGAATCTCCGGTTTTCGTAACCGCGATCTTCGCCGAATCGAGCTTCTTGACCGAATCAACCTTCTCGCTCCTCCATGGACACTGGAAAACAACGCTGTCAGTGGTGCCCGGCTGGCGATGGCGGTAGAGCACAGCGATATTTCCTCCCTGGAATGGCGCAATGAGCAGGCGCATGTCTCCGGGAACCGGCCCGCTGCGCTTGGGGTTCGCCTTGGGATCAGACCCGATCTGTAGGTCGACGCTGTCACCTGTCTTGAACAGCATCTGCCAGTCCTTGCCGTTGTTCATCCACGGCGAACCATCCTTTACATTATATAGGAGATAGAGATTCTTGTCGTCATGCGCTGCGCGTATGGTCACGGGGAACTGGTTTCCCTTGTTCCATTGCGCAACCGGCTCACCCGTCCAATCCTCTCCTTTCCCATCCATCTTCGGAGCCGTCTTCACATAAGGTATCTTCGTGCTGCACAGCTTGGCTTCGGAGGCGACCATGCGGCTCCTGTTGCGCTCGGCAGCCACAACCTGTTCGGGCGTGACCGTAAATGTTCCGCCGCTGCGGACCGTTTCCTTCAATCCGTCAACACGATAGATGCGGTACTCGATCCCGCCACCCTGGAAATAGTAGTTGCCGTCAGTCTTGGATTTTCCAAACGCACCTCCGAAACATTCGCCTCCTAGGATGCCGATTCCGCTGGCCTGCGGGTTCGTCATCAGCCTGCAGTCCGGGAACATCTCGTCGATATAAAGTCCGTCGGTGGTCATCACGAAGGCGCGGCCGTGGTTGCCGTTCATCACCATGACGTCCCCCTGGTCATCC
>CAZDNQ010000143.1:0-10071 GCA_964506605.1 uncultured Victivallis sp.
GGGAAGATAGTTTCGCAATAGGCATTTGCGCAGTCCGGCTTTTCAGCTTTTCCCGGAGGCCAGTGGCTGCCGGCCGTTTTATACCGGCGCTTCAATCTGGTTGATGATTTCCTGGACCACGGACTGCTTCTGTATTCCAGAATACTGTGCCTTGTTCTCGAGGACGAGGCGATGGGCGAGGACTGTGACGGCAAGCGATTTCACGTCGTCTGGGAGGACGTAGTCCCTGCCGTTTACGAACGCCTTGGCCTGCGAGCATCTTGAAAGTGTGAGTAGCGCCCTGGGGCTTGCTCCGAGCCTTATTCTGGGATCCTTCCTGGTGGCGCGGATTATCTTCACGATGTAGGAGGCTATGGATTTCTCGACACTGACTTTCTTCACTTCCTCCTGGAGGCTGCATATCTGGGAGCAGTTGATGACAGGTTTTATAGTGTTGATCGGATCCGTCTCCTTGCGTGAGTACAGGATGTCCATCTCGCTCTTCTCGTCGGGATAACCGAGGATGACCTGCATTGAGAACCTGTCGAGCTGGGCTTCGGGCAGGGGATATGTGCCATGATATTCAATCGGGTTTTCGGTCGCTATCACCAGGAACGGCTTGGCAAGCTGATACGTATCGCTTTCAACTGTAACCTGTCCTTCGTTCATCGCCTCAAGAAGCGCAGACTGGGTTCTTGGAGAAGCCCTGTTGATCTCGTCAGCCAGGAGGATGTTGGTGAAGAGCGGGCCTTTCCTGAAATGGAAGTTGCCGTCCTTGGGATTGTAGACAGGAGACCCTATTATGTCGTATGGCAGAAGGTCGGGGGTGAACTGGATCCTGTGGAATGAGCCGTCAATAGAGAGCGCGAGGGCCTTCGCCATGGTGGTCTTGCCGACGCCGGGGACATCTTCCATCAGGATGTTGCCGCCGCTGCACAATGCGATAACTAGGAGTTCTACAGCCTCCGGTTTTCCGGAGATTACAGTCGAAAGGTTCGACTTGAGCCGTGAAATGGCTTCCTTGCTGGACTGTTCCATCAGAGGCCTACGCTTTCCCTTACCTGTTTCATTGTCGCTTCGGCGACAGCGTTTGCTTTTTCGGCACCCTTCTTCAGGAATGAATCGACATAGGACATGTCCTTGAGAAGTTCATCCCGTCTGAGCCTGTATGGTCTGAAATGTTCCCAGAACACTTCGAAAAGCTCCTTCTTGGCGTGCCCGTAGCCGTAGCCGCCCCTGCGGTAGTTGGCCTCCATTGTTTCGAGCTGGTCCTTCGAGGCGAAGAGCTTGTACAGCGCGAAAACTGGACACTTCTCCGGATCCTTGGGCTCCTCAAGCGGGGTTGAATCAGTCTTGATGCCCATGAATTTCTTCTTGATCTCCTTCTCCGGACCGAAAAGTTCGATGGTGTTCCCATACGACTTCGACATCTTCTGTCCGTCGGTCCCTGGAACAACGGCGACATCATCGCGTATCTGGGGTTCGGGAATGACAAGTATGTTCTCGCCGTATTTGTTGTTGAAGCGCTGGGCGATGTCTCGGGCGACTTCCACATGCTGTTTCTGGTCCTTTCCGACGGGAACGATGTTCGACTTGTAGATGAGGATGTCGGACGCCATCAGGACGGGATATGCGAAGAGGCCGTGGTTCGGGCTCATGCCGTGTGCTATCTTGTCCTTGTAGCTGTGGCATCTTTCAAGCAGCCCCATCGGGGTCACGCATGAAAGGAGCCAGGTGAGTTCCGGAATCGCCCTTATGTCCGACTGCTTGAAGAAGATCGTATCTTCGGTAAGGCCGCAGGCAATGAAGTCAACTGCGACATTCCGCACCCTCTCCCTCAGCTGTGCCGGTTCGGGAAGCACTGTCAGCGCATGATAGTCGGCGATGAAAAGGAACGCATCGCCTTTCCTGGAAAGCTCCATTGCCGGCTTCATCATGCCGAAGTAGTTGCCGATGTGTATAGTGCCGGAGGGCTGGATGCCTGAGAGGATTCTCATTGTCGTCACTTGTAGAGTTGTTTAAGTTCCTGGTTCTTCTGGATCTGCTCCCTGGCCTTTGCGATGCATTTGTCATCTGCCGGGGAGTCCTTGTGGCTTTCCAGGAAACTCTGGTATTCCTTGATGATGGCGTCGATCTCGGCCTTGTTCGTCCAGGGCATTTTCTTGACCTTCGCAGCAAGGGCGCTGTAGTCGGAGAAGAGCGGCGAGGTCGATAGGCCTGAGGGGAGTCCGGACTTCGGCTGAGGGCCGGTCGTTGACGGCTGAAGCGCCGGCAGCTGCTGTTGTGCAGGCGGTGGCGGAGGGGCCTTCCATCCAGATTTCAAGGACTTGACTATGGGGATGAATATCAGGAAGAAAATAAGGCCGATGACGGCCGATGCCCCAAGGATGATCAGCAGAATTGTGTTTTTCTTCTTTTTCTGCAGTTTGACAAGTCCTGAATGTGTCATTTCAAGATCAGCTGGAACCCCCATCTTGGTCTGGGTCTTCTCCTTTGATGGAGCCGTCTTGTCCTTGTCATCGCCTGCGGGTTTCTTGACGCCGTCGGCAGCGCCTTCCTTCTTGTCCTTATCCTTGTCGGCAGGGGATTTGATGGCCGACTTGGTTGGGAATGGAGGCTTGCCGCCCATTCCTTTTTTCTTGCCGAATCCGGGAGGGAGACCCTTGCCTGCAGGTTTCTTGTCGCCATCGGCGGCTTTCTTCTCGCCTTCCTTTTCCTTGGCGTCTTCTTTTTTCTCAGTTTTGGTTTCTTCAGGTTTCTTCTCGGCACCGAGTTTCAGCTCATCCATCTTAAAGGATTCTTTTGCGAGGGAACCAAGCGTAAGCAATGTCTTTTCGCCGGGAGGTTTCGGCCTGGAGTCTTCAGGTTTCTCATCCTTTTTCGGTTCTGGTTTAACCTCGGATATCTTGCTTTCGAATGAGAATTTGAGTTCTGTGGAAGGCTTTGCCGGTTCAGACGGCTTTGCTGGTTCATCTTTCTTGGACTCGGCCACGGCAGGCGCCGGAGTCTCAGGCATGAATGCCGGAGCAATTGGAAGTATGGGCGGAGGTATCTGTATGGAGGCGGTGGCGGGTTTTTCCTCAGGTTTTGCCGCAGCGGCGGCAGATGCGGCAGCAGCAGCGAGCCTCCGTGTTTCTTCCTCTTTTCTCCGTGCGTCCTCTTCCGCCCTGCGACGGGCTTCCTCTTCGGCTCTTTTCCTCGAGGCCTCCTCGAACTCCCTTCTCTGGCGTTCGAACTCTTCTCTCTCCTTCTTGAGGCGCTCTTCGGCTTCGGCACGTTCCTTTGCGAGCTGGGCTGCCATCTTTTCCGCAGTTTCCCTGGCGGCCCGTTCAGCAGCTTCTTCAGCTATGCGTCTGCGTTCCGCCTCTTCAGCCGCAGCCCTTGCCCTTTCCTCGGTAATTTTTCTTTCAGCCTCTTCGCGCTCCTTGCGGATCTTATCCTCGGCGATCCTATGTGCCTCACGGAGGATTGACTCCTGCCTTTCAGCTTCAAGCCTGACCTGGTCTTCGTAGTTCTGCTGTGCGTTCTGCGGCTGTTGATAGTACTGCGGCTGCTGAGTAGGCTGCGCATATTGAGGCTGTTGCTGCTGGTGCTGGGCGGACTGCTGCATCGGCGGCCTCTGTGACGACTGTTGCATAGGTGGTCTCTGCGAAGAACTCTGCATAGGTCTCTGCGAAGACTGCTGCATCGGCTGTGTCTTCTGCACGGTACGATGCTGCTGGACTGCGCCAGATCTCTGAAGCGGGGGAGGAGGCGGAGGCGGACGTGGCGGCGGCGGGCGTGGAGGTGGCGCTGCCTGTTTCTGCGGGACTGCCGGCATCTGCCCGGTCTGGGCAATCTTCTGCGCGCCTTTCGGCAGGAATTTCAAAGCTGTCCCGGCAGGTTTCGGCCTCTGCAGCGGTTCCTGCTGCTGGACAGGCGGCGGCTGGGGCTGACGTATTCCCTGCTGGGTCGCAGGCTGCTGCGGAGGGCGCATCTGCGTGGAAGTCTGCGCCTGCGGCTTGGTCTTCGTCATTACAAAAGTCTTTTTCTTGCCATCCTTTGCCGGAGCATGCTGGGCAGGTGCAGAAGGCTGGGCAGTCTGCTGCGGTTCAGGCATCTGGTACTGCTGCTGGGTTTCAGGCTCATCGTAATGTTCGTCCTCCGGCTGTGGCCATTGCTGGTGCTGGATCGGAGGTGTCGGCAGCGGTGGTGGAGGTGTAGGCATCTGTGCCTGGGGCTTCTGCTGGGCATATGGTATTCCGGCATCCTTCTTTCCGGGGGTGATCGGTGAGAACCCGCCAGTGGAAGATGTCGATGTGAGCATTCCTCCGAAACCGATGTTCACGGCCTTTGCCACCTTTACAACCCTTTTTGGCTGAGGTGGTTCGTTCATGAATTCGCCGCGGGGGACTTTGATGGTCGGCTCTTCGCCATCAACAAGACCACCGGAATCCTGTGCAGGGGCAGGAGGAGGCGTCGCATTGAGAGGCACCATCATCCCGCCGCAGTTCGGACATTCAACCTGGTTAACAAGCTCGTCGAGTTCCCCAATCACCTGGCAAGCCGTACATTTATATTCGAAGGCCATGTGTAAAAAGGAAGCTCCTTATATTTTAATGATTGATATTTTGCATTCCAAACCGTTAATATCCTCCGAAATCCCCTTTTCTGCAAGTGGACTTTGCTCAAGTTTCGTCGCCAAAGTCTCATTTCTCACATATTCGCCAAATTCCTGCAGGGAGGCCGCGAGTTCTTCATTCCCGGAATAAAGTATCTCTATCCTGTCGGAAACTTCGAATCCTGATTCCTTCCTCATGTTCTGTATCCTGCTCACGAACTCCCTGGCGAAGCCCTCCTTTTTCAGGGCGGAATCTATCACCGTGTCGAGAGCGACTGTTATCTCGCCCTCGTTCGCAACGGTGAGCCCGGGCTTCTCCTCGCGCTGTATTGCCACGTCTTCCTTGCTGATCTGGTATTCATTGCCGGAGGAAAGCTTAAGCATCAGCGTTTCACCGGCGAGCAGCGCCTTGAGTGAGTTCAAGTCGAAGCGGGGGATGAGCGATGAGGCCTCCTTCATGTCCTTGCCGAGCCGTGAACCGAGCGACTTGAAGTTCGCCTTCGCATTCCATTTCACAAGCTCGGTCTCGTCGGCGCGGAACTGGACCTCCTTGACGTTCAGCTCCTCGGCAATGATGTCGGATGTCCCGGAAAGCATCTTGCGTGTCTCATCGGAATGGGCCGCAATGATGACTTTCCCCAGGGGCTGCCGCACCCGTATTGAAAGCTGGGTGCGGAGATGCCTTCCAAGAGAGACCGCCCTGATCGTGTGAGCCATCTGCTTCTCCAGATACTCATCCCTGCGGTTCTTCTCCGGAACCGGGTAATCGCAGAGATGCACGGATTCGGGCATGCCTTCGCCCTTCAGGTTCCTGTAGATCTCCTCGGTTATGAAAGGTATGAACGGCGCGGCAGTCCTGCAGAATGTGACAAGCACATAGTGCAGAGTCCTGTAGGCATCGTCCTTGTCGCCGTCGTTCTGGCTCTTCCAGAAGCGCCTCCTGCTCCTGCGTATGTACCAGTTGGTGAGGTCGTCGATGAACTTCTCGAAGCGGTTCGCCGCCTGCTGCAGCTGGTATCCGGCCATGGCGCCGTCAATCTCCTCGACCATCTCCGACAGCGACGAGAGTATCCAGCGGTCCAACGGATGCTGCGGGTTTTCCGGAGCGGACGGGACCGGTGGCGGATTCCATTTGTCGAGGTTGGCGTACATGACGAAGAAGCTGTATGAGCTCCAGAGCGGGATCAGTACTCCGCGCAGGATATCCTTGATCCCTGGTTCGGAAAAGCGCAGGTCTTCACCCCTGACCACCGAGGATCCCAGAAGGAAAAGCCTCAGCGAGTCGGCGCCGTAGTTTTCGATTATATGGCTGGGATCAGGATAGTTCTTCTTGCGCTTTGACATTTTCTGTCCGTCTTCGGCAAGCACGAGCCCGTTCACGACGACGTTCTTGAAGGCCGCCTTGTCGAAGAGGGCGGCGCTCAGGACGACAAGCGTATAGAACCAGCCCCTGGTCTGATCGAGGCCTTCTGCGATGAAGTCCGCCGGGAAGTTCGCCTCGAAATGCTCCTTGTTCTCAAAAGGATAATGCTGCTGGGCATATGGCATCGAGCCGCTTTCAAACCAGCAGTCAAGCACTTCCGGAATCCTTGCAAGCGGTTCACCGCCCTTTGACGACGGCAGCTTGATCGCATCTGCGAAATGCTTGTGGATGTCGGGGATCTTCTCGCCAGAGAGCTTTTCAAGCTCGGCTACGGAACCGACGCAGACTGTCTCGCCGGTCTCCGGATTCCTCCATATGGGAAGAGGGCAGCCCCAGTAGCGGTTCCTGCTGATCGCCCAGTCGCGCGCGTTCTCGAGCCATTTGCCGAAACGTCCGTCGCGTATGTGAGATGGCACCCAGTTGATTCCGCTGTTCGCCCTGAGCATCTTCTCCTTTATCGGATCGATCTTAACGAACCAGGTCGAGATGCTCCGGTAGATGAGCGGACTGTCGTCGCGCCAGCAGTGTGGATAATTATGGAGTATGGTCCCGCGGTGCACAAGCTTGCCTTCAGTCTTGAGACGCCTGATGATGTCCTTGTCCGTCTCCTTGACATATCGTCCGGAATAATCGGGAACCTCGCCGGTGAAACGGCATTCCTCGTCGATCGGACAGACTTCGGGAATTCCGTATTTCTTTGCAGCGGCCGCATCGTCCTCGCCGAATCCCGGAGCCATGTGGACTATCCCGGTACCGTCTTCAGTGCTGACAAATTCTGCGTTGACGATCCTGAAAGCGCCCTCGGCTGCGAGCTTCGCAAAATACGGGAAGAGGGGGATGTACTTTCTTCCTTCGAGTGCGCGGCCCTTGAATCTTTCGACGACCTGGATGTCCTCCAGCTTCTTGTAGTATGCGCCTATCCTCGCTTCGGCAAGTATATAGAAGGAGTCACCGTCCTTCACTTTTACATAGTCGATATCGGACCCGGCCGCAAGCGCGAGGTTGGAAGGAAGAGTCCATGGCGTGGTGGTCCATGCCAGATAGAAGATACTGCTGTCCACGGCATCCTGGAACCTGATCGTGATCGCGGGATCCTCGACTTCCTCGTATCCCTGGTTCGCCTCGAAGTTGGACAGCGGAGTCGCGCAGCGCGGGCAGTATGGAAGGATCTTGTAGCCCTCATATATCAGGCCCTGGTCCCAGAGCTGCTTCACAACCCACCAGATGGATTCCATGTAGTTGCGGTCCATCGTCCGGTAGCCGCGCTTGAAATCAACCCAGCGGCCCATCCTGGTGACGGTGGTCTCCCATTCGGCGGTGTAGCGCAGGACTATTCCGCGGCAGGACTCGTTGAACTTGCCGATTCCATACTTTTCTATTTCACGCTTTCCGGAAAGACCGAGTTCCTTCTCCATCTCGTATTCAACCGGAAGGCCGTGGCAGTCCCAGCCGAAAACACGGTCGACATATTTCCCCTTCATCGTCTGGTAGCGTGGGATTACGTCCTTTATCGTCCCTGCAAGGAGGTGCCCGTAGTGCGGTAGCCCGGTGGCGAACGGAGGGCCGTCGTAGAAGACAAACTCATCCCCGCCCTTCCTCTGGGACATGGACTTCTCGAATATTTTCTCCTTCTGCCAGAACTCAAGTGTTTTTTTCTCTATATCGGGAAAGTTGGACTGGTTATTCACGGACTTAAACATTCTCTTCGGTTCCTTTCTCCGGAGTCTCGCCTCCGGCATTCAATTCACGGTCGACCTGCGCGATCGCCTCGATGAGCTCCGCCGGAGTCTGATACCTCCTCGACGCATCCTTGTCCATCATCTTCAAGATCAGCCTGTCGACCTGGGGCGACAGATCAGGACGCATGCTTCTCGGGCTGGGCACGACATCGTTGAGGGCCTTCATGAGGACGTTCACGGATGTCTCACCCTCAAATGCGGGCTTGCCGACGACCATATGGAAGAGCGTGGCGCCAAGACTGTAGATGTCAGCCCTTATGTCGACATTCCTGAAATCCCTGATCTGCTCAGGGCTCATATATGCGGGAGAGCCCATGATCTCGTGGGCTTCCGTGAACGTAGCCTCGGTCTTCATCTCCTTTGCAAGACCGAGATCGGCGAGCTTGACGTCGCCGTTCTTGGAAAGCATGATGTTGTCCGGCTTGATATCCCGGTGGACTATGTCGAACTGCGACGCGACGTTGATGCCGTTCGCCGCCGCCAGGATGATCTTGACGCTCTCCTTCTCATCCATTGCGCCGTTTGCCCTTATGATGTCGCCGATCGTCCCGGCATCCATGTATTCAAGTGCGATATAATAGAACCCGCGGATGTCGTCGCGTCCGGCGTCCATGACGGGGACGACGTTCGGGTGCTTGATCTTCGCGACGTATTTGGCCTCGCGCAGGAAACGCCTTGCAGCTTCGGAATCCTCTGGGCCCAGCATCTTGGAGGACACCAGCTTGAGGGCGACGAGGTTGTCGAGTATCGTGTGCTTTGCAAGGTAGACCGAGCACATGCCACCCTGTCCGAGCTTCCTTATTATCCTGTTGTTCCCGATGGCGTCGCCCTCCCTCAGGTTGAGAGAATCCTTCTTCATCATCTGCGCCGCTGAAATGCCGGCCTCCTTGAAGCTGATGGTCTTCGTCTCCATAGGATTCGATTTCCCGCTGCCTGTCCCGGTTTCCGTATATTTCTCCTCGCGGCAGGTCTTTATCTTGGAATAGGGGAACCTGATCGTGTTTGAACGCCCGTTCTCTATGACTTCAAGTATGACGACGTCGGGCAGGGCGCCTGATATCCTGGAGACTTCCACTACTCTGCCGTCGGAGAGTTCGAGTATGTATGGACCGAGAGGGTTGCCGGATTCGTCGGATGCGATTTTCGCAAAATACTGCTGGTTCATGATCGGAGCTATTTCGGGGGAGGTGTCCGACATCGAATCCGAATATTCGTATTTCAGATGTGATTCAGGAACTTCGCCGGCAGCCACCTCGACGTCTTCCTTCGCCGCTTCAGCCTCCTGCTCTTCAATATTTCTTGCAGGTTCTTTTGCGAGCTTGATGAAAATATAGATCGGAAAGGCCCAGGGAAGCACCATGCCCAGAAGAAAATACACGATCCTGTCCTTCCCCCTTATCTCTGCGATCGTCGCCGAGATGAATGGGCTTGCCAGGTATATGACGATGAGAACTGACAGGAATATGAGATAACCCCAGCTTGGATTGAGTCCGGCATCGCAGGCGCTTGTGAAAATGCCCTGGATATAGCCGAAGAACAGCCCAAGCAGCTCAAAGAATTTGTCAGTGAAAAAATTTACATAGTTCATAATCGGGTTCCTGCCAATTCGGCTAATATAGCCAGACCTTGAGATTTTTCGAGGCTGTAAAGGAAGTTTTCAAGGACAAATTTTCGTTTCAACACGGCTTCCGCCTGCCGGCTGCAAAGTCCTCCTTTTGACCATCCATAACCCCGTCTCCCAATTATCCTGTCCTAGCCTTCCTTGTGCTTCACATCCGCCACGCGGAGATATCTGGGTTCCCTTACCAGGAAAATACCCCACGCGGCTGACGCCGCGCTTAGCGCAAGGCTGGCTGCGAACACTGTCCTGAGACCGAAAGCCTCCGCTCCGAGCCCCGCAAGGAAAGGCGCCGAGATGAGCGGAATGGACATTGCCAGGTTGCCGACTGTAAGATGTGCGAGCCTGTGTTCGTGGGTGCAGCTTTCCAGGAGCATGTTCGTGTGCGAGATGAAGGAGCTGCTTGCGCATATGCCTGTGAGGAAATAGATGATGACGCAGAGGAGCTCGCCGCCGCCCGAAAGGAGCATTCCCAGCGTGACCACCTGCATGACTGTCCCAAGTATCATGCCGAACCTGTGCCCGTGCCTGTCGCCGATGCGTCCCAGGGCCAGGTTTGACAGTGCCGCGCCGAAAGTCAGCGCCGCCCCGCATGACACGATCGCCGAACTGCTCAGGGAGCCGCCTTCCGCGGATTTGAAGTATATCGCTATGAACGGCGTTATGCAGAATCCGACCGAGGCGAGAATCCTGCATACGAGGAATGATCTGA